>JALYPW010000058.1 GCA_030856145.1 Chloroflexota bacterium
GTTCTGAACGGCCAGCAGCCACCAATCGAGCGTGAAACCCGGCGGTGGCCAGGCCGGCGTCGTACCCGAATTGAAGGAGTAGATGAAGATCAGCGCGATCGGGACGTAGATGAACAGCAGGATCAGGGTGGTCGCGATGCCGAGGGCGATGCGAGTGCCGCGCCCGATCGTCATCAGAGCGCCTCGAATGCGCCGAGCCGGCGCGCGACCAACAGGTACACGACGACGATCGCCAATGGGATCAGGGACAACGAGGCCGCCAGGGGCAGGTTGCCCGCTCCAAAGTTCGAGTAGATCGCGTTGCCGATGAAGATGGTCGTCGAGACCTGCGCCGGGGCGATGTAATCGCCGAGTGTGAGCGAGAACGTGAAGATGGATCCCGCGACCATGGCCGGCAACAGGAGCGGGAGCACGACCCGTCGGAACGTCACCCCCGCCCGTCCTCCCAGGTCCGCCGATGCCTCGAGCACGGAGTTCGGGATTCGCTCGATACCGGCGTAGACCGGCAGGATCATGTACGGCAACCACAGGTACGTGAACACCAACCAGACAGCCACGTCTCCGAATCCCGGGCCCTCCAGCCCGAGCGGCCGCAGCAGATCGTTGAGGATGCCCTCCTCAGCGAGGATCAGACGCCATGAATAGATCTTGATCAGATAGCTGGTCCACAGCGGCACGATAACGGCGACGACCATCGCGTTGCGAAACCGGGCCGGGATCACGCGAGCCATGAAGAATGCGATCGGCAGGGCGAGGAGCGCGCAGGTGACCGTTACCGCGATGGCCATGCCGAGGGTCCGCAGGGTGATGCCGGGATAGGGGTCACCGAGCAGTCGCGCGAGGTTGGTGAGTGTCGGCACATAGATCGTCGCGCCGCTGAAGGCGTCGCGGGTGAAGAACGCGTTGACGAACAGGATCAGCAGCGACCCGAGATAGACCAGGACGATCCAGCCCACCGGCGTCGCCAACAACAGCCCGAGGCGTGTTGTCGGACGACGATGCAGCCATGCCGCGAGCCGCCGGGCGCGGTTCGGCGTGGGCGGCGGGATCTCGCGCGCGGGACTGGTCATCTGCTCGTTGGTCCGTGCGTGTCGTGGCCCCGCGACGGCATGCGTCGCGGGGCCTTGATGTTCGGGCTGTGCGCGACGCTATCCGCTCCGGATGTCGGTCCAGGCTTCCACCCAGGCCGCGAAATCCTTGCAGGTCACATCGGTCCGGCCGTCGAGGCATTTGGCCACCGGAGTGGTCCAGTACCAGACGTCCTTCCAGTAATCGGTCTCTTCCGCGTGGTAGATCTTGCAGTGATCCTTGTTGACCGCCAGGGCGCACGAGTTTCGGTTGCCGGGGGCTTCACCGAAGTATTCGGCGATCTGGATGTTGATCGGTGCGGATGTGATGTGGTTGACGAACTTGTACGAACAGTTCGGGTTCGGGGTCTTCGAGTTGATCATCCAGGTGTCGGACCAACCGGTCGCACCCTCGACGGGCTTGACGACCTCGACCGGGACGGCCGGGTCCGAGCCCTGAAGGACGTTCGCGATGACCTGCCAGGTCGTGCCGATCACCGTGTTGCCGTTCTGGAACGAGCTGATCTGCTTGGTGTAGTCGCCCCAGTACTCACCGACAGCCGGCTTCTGCGCCTTGAGCAGCTCTACCGCGGCGGCGAACTGGGTGTCGTCGAGCGCATACGGGTGCGTGATCTTGAGCTCCGGCCGGGTCGCCATCAGGAGGACCGCCGCGTCGGCGATGTAGATCGGGGCGTCGTAGACGGAGAACTTTCCGGCGAACTCGGACTCCGGATCGAACAGTGCACTCCAGCTCGTCGGCGCCGTCGTGACCTCATCGGTCCGCCACATCAGGACGTTCGCGCCTCGGCCGTGGGGCACCCCGTAGTGGACGCCATCGACCGTGTTGTAGTCCTTGTCCTTGAGATCGTCGAAGATCTCGGCGTAGCTTGGGATCAGGTCCACGTTCACGGGCTGGACGAACCCGCCGGCGACCAGCCGGAGGGACGCGTCGCCCGAGGCGGAGATGACGTCGTACTGCTTGGGGTTGGTCTGAAACAACGTGAACGCCTCGTCGGAGGTGCCGAACGTCTGGACCGTCACCTGGCAGCCCGTGTCTTTCTCGAACGAGCTGATCCAGTCGACGTCCGGGCTGGTCGTACCGTCCTCGACGTACCCAGGCCAGGCCAGGACGCTGACCTGGTCTTCGCCGTCACCGACTGCCGAAACCATGCTCGGGGCGGCGGTTCCACCGGCACCGCCGCTTCCGCCGGGCACGCCCGTCTGGCACGCCGCGGCAAGCAACATGCTCGTCGTGACTACGGCGATGAAATTCCTGTGTT
>JALYPW010000061.1 GCA_030856145.1 Chloroflexota bacterium
GGATCGGCGTCGTCAGGAGTGGCCGGCCGGCCGCCAGCTCCTCGTTCGGGAACGTGATCCGGAAGCGCCGGCGGTAGTTCTCCTGGACCTTCGCATTCGTATAGGCGAGGGTGGCGTAATCGCCGTATCGGGCGACGTCCATTGCCCAGATATCCATTCCGGAATCGCCCGCGTCGCCCGCGGTCATCCAGGCAGCGAGCGCCAGCCCGACGCCACCACCCTGCGAGAGCCCGGCCATGACTCCGCAGGCGACCCAGTAGCCGCGCAGGCCGCGAACCGGCCCGCCCAGCGGATTGCCGTCGGGCGCGAACGTGAACGGCCCGTTGATCACCTTGCGGATGCCGGTCGTGCCCATCGCCGGGTAGTGCTTGAACGCGACCTGGAGCTCGGGCGTGATCCGGTCGAGGTCGGGCTTCAGGAGCTGCGACCCGAAGTCCCAGGGCGTCTCCTTCGGGGACCACGGGACAGCCGCCTGCTCATACGTGCCGAGGAGCATCCCGCCACCCTCCTGGCGGATGTAGATCTCGCCGGCGAAGTCGAGGGCCATCGGCATCTCCTTGCCGGTCTTCGCGACGTTCGCGGCGACCTCGGGCATGTCGACGGTCAGGAGGTACATGTGCTCCATCGCCAGGACGGGCAGCTCGAGCCCCACCATCCGCCCGACCTCGCGGGCCCATAGCCCGCCGGCATTGACGACGTGCTCGGTGTGGATCGAGTCGCCGTTCTCGAGCCGGACATCCCACGTCTCGTCCGGGCGCTGCGTCAGCCCGACCACCGGCGTGTGCTGGTGGACCTCGGCGCCAAGCATCTGGGCGCACTTCACGTATGCCCGCGTGACGCCGCTGGGATCGACGTGGCCCTCGATCGGGTCGTACAGCGCCCCGACGAAGTACTGCGGATCCATCAGCGGGAAGATCTCGGCCGCCTCGTTGGGCGTGATCAGGTCGAGCTCCATCCCGAGGTAGCGGCCGCGCGCCTGGGCCATCCGCAGGAAGTCCATCCGGACCTCCGTGTCGGCAAGCATCAGGCCACCCGGCAGGTGGATCGAGCAGTCCTGGCCGCTGACCCGCTGGATCTCGTCGTAGAGCTGGATCGTGTACTGCTGGAGGCGGGCAACGTTCGGGTCGCCGTTCAGGGTGTGCATGCCGCCTGCCGCGTGCCAGGTCGAGCCGGCCGTCAGCTCGCGCCGCTCGAGGAGCATGACGTCCGTCCAGCCCGCTTTCGTCAGGTGGTACAGAACGCTGGCGCCGACGACGCCTCCACCGATGACGACGACCTGGGTTGACGACTTCACACGACTCTCCTCGAAATCCGACGCGCGAAGCCTACGCGAGGAATGCGGTCCGCCGTTCAGGCGGCAATGACGCGAATACCCTCGACGCTGCACGCTGCGGCGACACGCACGTCGAGGGTCGCCAAGCCAAGCCCACGAACCCGCGCGAGGTCAATGTAGGTGGCGTCGTACACGGACAGATCGAGGCGTCGCGCCGTCTCGATGGTTCCGATCGCTGTCCCGACCTCAACCGGCAGGATGTCGATTGGCAGGTCGATCACGATTGAGGCCGCCCGTTCGACCTCGGTCGAGTCGACACGGCCGCGACGCTCAGCTGACCGAAGGGCGTTGGCCATCTCAAGTGGCCAGTGAGCGGGCGCGATCCCGCCCTCGAGGAGCAACCTTCGAAGGACACTGTCGGTCTCGATGGTTGACTCATCCTCCAGGCACCAGGTCAGAGCGATTGAGGCATCGACGACGAACATCAGCGACGCCCCTCGTCGATCAGCTCGCGAATCGACAGCCCACCCAGGCGAATGCCCTTCCTGAGTTCCTGGAAGCGCAGCATCTGGGCGTCGACATCGACCGCGCCAGCAGCGCCAGGCGGAACGAGCACCGCGACTGGCTGCCCGTGTTTCGTGATCGTGATTCGCTCACCCTTGGCCACCTCGTCGAGGAGGCGGGGAAGGTGGGTCTTCGCCTCATAAGCGCCAATGGTTCGCATATCGGTCAGACTAGTCGTAGACCAGTCTCTCGTCAACTCATTCGGCCGTCAGAGGACCGTTATGCCCCTAGAAGTCCGTCGCGACGCCGCCCTCTTCGACCCGGCGCGCAACGAACGCGTCAAGCTCCTCGCGGCGCGCCGGGTCCATCGGCGGCGGCTCGTAGGCGGCGAGGAGCTGCTTCCAGACCTTGTTCGCCTTCTCGGGCGCCTGCGGCGAGCCCGCCTCCTCCCACGATTCGTAGTTGCGCCAGTCGGAGAGCAGCGGCTTGTGGAACGCGGTCTTGAAGCGGGCCTGGGTGTGGGCCGTGCCGAAGAAGTGCCCGCCCGGACCGACGTCGACCATCGCCTCGAACGCGAGTGTGTCCTCGTCGACGACGACGGGCTCGAGAAACGCCTCAACCATCCCGAGCAGCTCGGCGTCGAGGATCATCTTCTCGTAGCCGGCGTGGAGCCCGCCCTCCATCCAGCCCGCGCCGTGCATCAGCAGGTTGACCCCGCCCATGATCGCGCCCCACAGCGAGAACACCGACTCGTAGGCGGCCTGGGCGTCGACCGAATTCGCGGCCGAGACGTTCGATGACCGATAGGGAACCTTGTAGCGGCGGGCGAGCTGGCCGCCGATCATCGCGGTCCGCATGTACTCCGGCGTCCCGAACGCGGGCGCGCCCGACTGCATGTCGACGTTCGAGGTGAACCCGCCGTAGACGACCGGCGCACCCGGCCGGACGACCTGGGTCAGGACGATCCCGGCCAGTGCCTCGGCGTTCTGCTCGGCGAGCGCACCGGCCAGAGTCACCGGCGCCATCGCGCCCGCCAGCGTGAACGGCGTCATGACGATGACCTGGTTGCGGGCCGAGAACTCGAGGATGCCGTGGAGCATCGGCGTGTCCAGGCGAAGCGGCGACGACGAGTTGATGACGGTGAAGATCGACGGCTCGCGGTCGAGCGTCGCGCCGTCGAGCCCGCGCGCGATCCGGATCATCTCGAGGGCATCGAGGTTGCGCTGCCGGCCGAGGCTGTAGGCGTGGATCGGCTTGTCGGCCAGGGTCAGCAGGTCGTGGATCGCGTGGAGGTGACGGACCGAGGCGTGGACGTCGATCGGCTCGACCGGATAGCCCGCGAAGAAGTGGACGGCGTTCAGCATCTGGCCGAGCCGAATCAGGTTCTGGTAGTCGTCGCGATTGCCGACCCGCCGGCCGCGATCGAGGTCGGCCACGTTGGGCGCGCTGCCGACCGTCCCGAACGCGGTCCAGGTGCCGCCCATCTGGAGGGCGCGGTCCGGGTTCGTCGCGTGGAGCGTGAACTGCGACGGCGCGGTCCGGATCGTCTCGACGACCATGTCGGGGTCGAACCGGACACGCTCGCTGCCGGGCTCGACCCGGGCGCCAGCGGCGCGGAGCAGCTCGCGCGCGCCCTCGTCGAGGAAGTCCATCCCGATCTCGGACAGGACCCGGAGCGAGGCGACGTGGATCGACTCGAGCTCGTCATCGGAGAGCACGCGTGTTGGTTCGTAGCGGATGCGCGGCTGCTGGATCGAGCGCTGTTGGGGCAGGACGTGGCGCTCGTGACCCGCTCGGCCACCGGC
>JALYPW010000069.1 GCA_030856145.1 Chloroflexota bacterium
GCGGGTGGAGCGTGACCATCGCGTCCTTGAGCTCGTCGGGCCCGAGCCGGGTCATCACGTTGGGCGAGACGAGGACGAGCGAGTCGCCGACCGAGATCTCGCCGCGCCACACGTCCGGCTCCAGCTCGCGCGTCGGCAGGCCGCGCTCGCGATGCGGGTCGGGCAGGGTCGAGAGACGCGCCTGCCGGATGAGGTACGCCTCGGCCGGCCCGATCGTGGCCACGTATAGCTCGTTGCCCCGGACGACCGCGATTCCGATCCCGATCGGGCCGCTGTCGTCGGTCCCGTGCAGCCCGAGCCGCTCGCGCTGATGGTTCAGCCGCTTGTTGGCCGACGAGATCGCCTTCTCGATGCACACCCGGATCCCGGCCGATTCGTCGTAGTAATACTCGCCCCGGATCGTCTCGGCCGCGAGCTGGGTGGCCTCCTGGGCACGGGCCGACGCGATCGTCGAGGTCACGATCAGGTAGAGATGGCCCTTCGAGCGGGCAATCGCGCCGATCGTCGGCTCGACCACGACGACGGTGTCGGGCGAGTCGGGGGATCGATCGTGCTCGGCGATGACACCGAGCTTCATCTGCAGACGGACGGCCAAGTCAGGGTCTCTCGTGGCTGGTGGGCGCCGGATGGACGACGGACGGCGCGGAACTCCGGGACGGGCCCGGGTCGTTCGGGACGCACGCCCCGAGATTGGCTGGCAGGTGCGGGCAGTATACGCGTCGCCACCGTCCCGCCGGGCCGAGGTTCTGGCCGTTCACCCGTCAGTCCCGGACACCGGTCGGGCCGTCCGAACCGGACCGGCCGGTCCGCGCGACGACCACCCGGAGGTCACGCGCGCCCATGCCCGCCGGCGTGGCGGCGAACGCCGCGAGGAGCTCGGGTCCGCGGAGCCGGAGCTCCTGGGCGACGATCGGGGCGTCGGCCTCGATCGTGACCGCGAACCCCTCGATCCGGATGACCCGGCACGCGCCCGCGGCGGCTGGGACCCGTTCGGCGACGAGCTGCTCGAACGTGGCCATCGCCCGGGCCAGACGGAGCTCGTCCTCGAGACCCAGCCCGCGGGCCGCGTCCGGCAGGAGATGGCCGATCCGGACCATCGGCCGGCGGCGGCCCGTCACGACAGTGTTCCGGGAGCGGGCAGCCGTGCGCCGGCCATCGGGATCGCCCGCAGCCCCGCGCCTCCGCCGCCGTCGGGAACGACCTCCCAGGCCGTGGCCGCGGCGACCAGGGCCGGATCGAGGTCGTCGAGCGTCGTCGTCGTCACGAAGGCCTGCGGGAGCTCTGCGATCCGCCGGACGAGGTGGGCGCGGCGCTCGGGATCGAGCTCCGAGAACACGTCGTCGAGGAGGAGGAGCGGCGGGCGGCCATCCTGAGCGGTGAGGAGGTCGAGCTCGGCGAGCTTGAAGGCGAGGATCGCGGTCCGCTGCTGGCCGCGCGACGCGAAACCCGACAGGTCGCGTCCGGCCAGGCGGAACACCACGTCGTCACGGTGTGGCCCGACGAGCGTCGAACCGTTCCAGACCTCCTTGTCGGCCGTCTCGCGCAGCCGGCGCTCCAGGGCGGCGCGCGGCGACTCGCCGGGCTCGGCCGGCGCATTCGTCGCGTAGGTGATCTCCAGCCGTGCCGCGCCGGCCTCGTCGGGGGCAATTTCGGCGTGAGCCCGGGCCAGGGGTTCGGCCAGATCGTCGAGGAGGCGCATGCGCTCGGCCACGATCGCTCCGCCGGCATCGAGGAACGCCCCGTCCCAGAAGCGCAGTTCGTCCCGGCCCGCCTGCTCCTCGCGGATCGCGCGGAGGAGGCTGTTGCGCTGCTGGAGCGTCCGGGTATACGCGGCGAGATCCCGCCCGTACGCGGCCGAGCGCTGCATCGCGAGCTGGTCGATCGCCGCCCGGCGGAGGCCCGGCGAGCCGATCACGAGGAGCATCTCCTCGGGCGCGAAAACGACCGTCCGGAGGAGGCCGATCAGGCCGGCCGCCCGGCGGGCGACGCCGTTGACCCGGATCCGCTTGCGGGCGCCGGAGCCCGGCCCGGCCACTGCCCCGGCCGGCCGGACGATCGCGACCTCGACGGTCTCGGCGCCGGCACGGCCTTCGACGCGGGTCAGCTCGCTGCCCCAGCGGACGAGTTCGGTGTCTGTCGAGGTCCGATGCGAGCGGCCCCAGGCGAGCAGGACGATCGCCTCGAGGAGCGTGGTCTTGCCGGCCGCGTTCGGCCCGACGATCAGCTGCGGCCCACCGCCGAACGTCGCCTCGAGCGACGCATACGAGCGAAGATCCGCGATCGAGATGGTCCGGAGCATCCCCGCTGAACTCACTCCGGGATCCTCCGAGGACCGAGGCTGCAGCTCCGCGAGACCATCGGCCCGAGGAGTCGCCGTCCGAGCTCCCGTCAGGACGTTGTCCGGAGGGGCATGACCACGTGGACGTAGCGGTCATCGCCGATCGGCTTGAAGACGCCCGGCGACAGGGGCCCGTTGAGCTCCAGCGCGAACTGCTCGGCATGGACCTTCTCGAGGACGTCGGCCAGGAAGCGGGCGTTGAACGCGATCGTGGTGCCATCGCCCTCGACCGCGGCTTCGACCCGCCCGAGGTGGTCGCCGATCTCGGCGTTGGCGCTGACCGTGATGGCGGATTCGCCGTCGACCCCCACCCCGAGCTTGACGATGTTCGTCGACTCGTGGGCGATCAAGGCGGCCGGGCGGACGGCCCGCAGGAGCTCCTCGCGATCGAGGACCGCGCGGGTCGCGTGGCTGGCCGGCAGGACCGACTGGTAGTTCGGGTACTGGCCATCGATCAGGCGAGTGACCAGATCGACCCCGTCGATGTGGAACAGGAGTTGGTTGCGTGAGTGGGCGAGGACGATCGAGACCGGCTCGTCCGTGTCGGACAGGATTCGCGACAGCTCGTGCAGGGCGCGAGCAGGGATGACGACGCTCGTCTCCTCGACCGGGTCGAGGACCGTGATCGTCTTGACCGCGATCCGGTAGTTGTCGGCAGCGGCCAGGGTCAGCTGGTCGCCCTCGAACTTCGCGAGGACGCCGGTCAGGATCGGCCGGGCCTCATCACTCGCGGCGGCGAACGCCGTCTCGTCGAGCGCCTGGCGGAGGACCTTCTGGGCGACCCGTGTGATCGGCCGCTCACCGGCCGTCTGGACCGTCGGGAAGTCCTCCGCCGGGATGCCCTTGACGTTCGACTCGAATCGGCCGGCCCGGATGTGGAGTGTCTCGCCCTCGCCGAGCTCGAGGCTGATCGGCTCACTGCCCGGCAGCGAGTTGACCAGGTCGTTCAGCAGGCGGGCCGGCACCGACGTTGCCCCGTCGACTTCGATCTTGCCGGGCACCCAGTAGGTGATCCCGATCTCGAGGTTGGTCGCGGTCAGTTTCAGTCCGCCGTCCTCGGTCTTGAGCAGGACGTTCGTCAGCACCGGCAGCGAGCGGTTCGAGACGGCGCGGCTCACGACCGACAGCCCGCGAGCGAGATTCTCCTGCATGACCGAAAGCTTCACGTCGGGTTCACTCCAGGTGATGGATCGGGCACTGCGTCCGGTCGAGATCGGGACCGCGGCGCTGGCCCAGGGATGTCGTGGGTATCTTCTCCCTATCTTAGACCCGTCACCGTCATCATCATGGTGTTGACGGCGTGGACGGCGCCTCGTGGTCGTGCGGCGGAGCGTGGTGGAAGGAGGGCAGTCCACGGTGGACGGGAGCTAGGGGAACCCGGGTCGGTCAGTGGATCGACGGTGGATGACCGGGCGGCGGTCGGCGCGGGACGACCGGCGGCCTGCGGATCGTCCACGCCGCAGACCGGGTTGTCCGTCGGCCGCGGCCCTGAATGTCCACATTCACCCCGCGTTGTCCAACGATTCGACCCCCTTGTCCACATCCAGACCCACACACACCCGTTCAGGCCGCCTCGGGTCGCGCCGGCCCGTCGCGCATCGAAGTCGCCCCGTAGACCCCAACTTGGATCCCCGACTGCGTTCTCCGTCACCCCGATTGCATTCGTCGCGCATGGGTGCGTCAGCGCAAGGCGCCGCTGAGGACCGGAGTGAGCAGGCT
>JALYPW010000072.1 GCA_030856145.1 Chloroflexota bacterium
GGTCGGGGCCCGTGGTGGCGGCGCCCACGCCCGTCGCCTCGCCGGAGCCGGCCGCGAAGTCCGCGCCCGCGCCGAAGGCTCCGCCGGCTTCTGCCGAGGGCGACACTCTGTCCCGCCTGCGTGATGCCAAGCGTCGGGCCCGCGAACGCTAGTTCGGCACCCGTTCCACGGGTATTCGATGGGCACGAAACCGAGGAACATTCTCGGCGGCGACGTGTTGCTCCTCGTGAGGCCCGCTTCTAGCGGCATCCACCCGCCCGATGGGTAGCCGATCGGCCAAACCCCGGGTCGTCGGCCTACTAGGGACGGGGCTGCATCGGCCTTGGCTGCTCTGGCTTGCCCGATCGCCAGGGACTACCCGCAGGTCGGGTAGTGTGGCCCGGGGATGTCACCGCGCAGCCTGCAGTGCGTCGGCAGGCTGCGGTCGCGCAGGGTAGGCTCGGGCGACATGATCCGATCCGCCCGATCCGGCCGTCCGCTTACCCGAACTGCCGCCCTGCTCCTCGTCGCGGCATTGGCGGCCGCATGCAGCACCATCTCGCGGACCTCTCCCGCGCCCACGGCCGCCGACTTCCCGGGAATCGCCGGCGTCTTCTCCCAGCACGGAATCCGGGTGGACCGGTTCGTCTCCGGCGATGCCGGCTGTGACGACATCGACATCGCCCGGACGGCCATCGGCTTCGACGCCAGCGGGCTCGACCAGGCAACGCCCGTCCGGATCCGGATCTACATCTTCCGGAACCGAGCGACGTTCGAGCGCCTGCGGGCCACGATCGACACCTGCGCGGCGGCCTTCGTGACCGATCCGGAGACCTTCGAGTCGATCGGCCAGTCGCCCTATGTCGTTGCCGGCCAGGGACCGTGGGCAGCCGCGTTCCGCGATGCCGTCCGGGCCGCGATCGGTGAGGCTGCCGGCACCGGCGGCTGACGCCGACCGACCTGCTCCCCACCCTTCCACACCGGACCCGACCCGAACGTAGGCCGGGCAGGCACCATCGTCCCACGCTCGTCGGGACCACCGGGCCAGGCAGGTTCGCGTCGGCCGTCGCGATGCTCGGGACATGGCTTCCCGACGCTCCCGGCCACGCCGGCTGGTGCTCCCGATCCTCCTCAGCGCGGTCCTCGTGGCCGAGATCACGGGCATCGCCCTCGCCCGCTCGATGTCACCCGCTGACGGAGTCGTCGGAGCAGGCGCAACGTCGGGCTCCCCAGCCACGGCGCCGGTCCAGAGCGTGGGTCGGACCGGCGGAACGGCCCTGTCCTCCGCCGCGATCGCCGACGCGTCGCGTGATGCCGTCGCGCTCAACGCCAATGCGGCCCGCGTCCGGACATCGTCAGCGCCTGTCGGCCCATCGGTTCAGCCGGCCAGTCCGGCCCGATCGACGACAACGTCAACGAAGTCCGTCGCCTCGACCAGTCGGGAGACGACCCGGCCGGCGACGCCGAGCACCACAACCACGGCCTCGTACCGTGGCAAGAACCGGGTCTGGATCCCGTCGCTCGGGATCAACCGATCGGTCAGCGCATTCCCGTGCTCGAGGACCCGGCCGCCCGACAACTATCTCTACCGCTGGGGCTGCGCCGGCCGCAACAACGTCTATCTGCTCGGCCATGCCTACAGCGTCTTCAAGCCGCTCCACGACGCCTACGTGAGCGGCCGCCTTGCCAAGGGGATGAAGGTCATCCACGCCGACGGCGCGGGCCGGGTCAGCACGTACTCCGTGATCTGGTGGCGGGTCGTCAAGCCCACGACCGCGGCTTCGTGGGCGTGGGCCGCCCAGAGCAAGCCGAGCATGACGCTCCAGACGTGCGTCGGCGCACGAAGCGATCAGCGCCTGATGGTCCGGCTCGTGCGGGTCGGCTGACGCTCCTGGCCCTGGGCCGGCGGTCCCCCTGGTCAGGCTGATTGATCGATACGGGTCGGACCGCGCTCGACGCTGTCGTGATCGCGGCAAGATCGATTGATCGGGGTGGCTCGCCACGAACGATCGACGCGCATCTGGTCAGCCGCTGATCAACGGATCGGCCGGGCCCTACTCGACGCGCAGGTCCAGCAGCTTCCGAGCGATCACGAGGCGCTGGACCTGGCTTGTCCCTTCCCCGATCTCGGTCAGCTTGGCGTCGCGCAGGAAGCGCTCGACCTTGTATTCCTCCACGTAGCCGTAGCCGCCGTGGACCTGGATCGCGGCGTTCGTGACCCGGCTGCTGACCTCCGACGCGAAGAGCTTCGCCTGGGCTCCGGCCACCGTGTAGTCGCGGTGCTGGTCCTTGAGCCAGGCGGCCCGGTAGACGAGGGCTCGGGCGGCCTCGATCTCGGTCGCCATGTCGGCGATCAGGAACGCGACCCCCTGGAACGTGCCGATCGGCCGGCCGAACTGGCGGCGCTCCTTCGAGTACGCCGCGGCGGCCTCGTAGGCCCCTTGGGCGAGGCCGAGGGCCATCGCCGCGATCGAGATCCGGCCGCCGTCGAGGACCTTGAGGAACGTCCGGAAGCCGTCGCCCTTGGTCCCGAGCAAGTTGGCCGCCGGGACCCGGCAGCCGTCGAAGATCAGCTCGCCCGTTGCCGAAGCGTGGAGGCCCATCTTGTCCTCGAGCCGGCCGACCGAGAAGCCCGGCGTGTCGGCCGGCAGGATGAAGGCGCTGATCTCGGCGTCGCCCGAGGGCTTGTCGCCCGTCCGGGCGGTGAGGATGTATGTCCCGGCGTGGCCGGCGTTCGTGATGAACCGCTTGCCGCCGTCGATCACCCAGGTCCCGCCGTCGGGGCCGACCTCGTGGCGGGCGGTGGTCCGGGTCCCACCGGCGTCGGAGCCGGCGCCCGGCTCGGTCAGCCCGTACGCCCCAAGGACCGCCCCGGAGGCCATCGGCCGGAGGAAGCGCTCCTTCTGGTCGGGCGTCCCGGCGATCATCAGCGGGCCGCAGCCGAGCGAGGTATGGGCGGCGACGATGATCCCGAGCGAGCCCCACACCCGGCTGATCTCCTCGACCGCGATGGCGTAGGCGAGGGTGTCCATTCCTGCGCCGCCGTCTTCCTCGGCGACCGGGATCCCGAGCCAGCCCATCTCGCCGAGGTGGCGGACGATGTCGGCCGGGAAGCGGTGGGCCTTCTCGTGCTCGTCGACGACCGACGCGACCTCGGTCTCCATGTAGTCGCGGATCGTCGAGCGAAGGAGGGCGTGTTCGGGGGAGAGGTCGAGGTCCATGGCGTCGAGCGTAGCACCGGGCCCGGACCATCGCCGCCGACCGCCCGAGCGGTCGGGTCGGGTGATAGGCCGAGGCCGGCTCGACGCGCCGATGACGCTCCGGCGCGCCCGCGAGTGCCCGGTGCTAGCCTTCGAGACATGGAACCGGCTCCCGAGCGCGTCGCCGCCGTGCCCGTGCCGCCGAGCGCACCCGCGACGTCGTCCGCGTCGCCGCGCGTCCTCCGCAACGAGATCCTCGTCGGCCTCCGCCAGTCCGGGCCTGCCTCGCCGGACCAGCTCGCGGCTTCGATCGGGGCGAGCCGGACCGGCGTCCTGCAGCAGCTCCGAGCTCTCGAGGCCACCAACTTCGTCAGCCGCCAGACCGTGCGCCACGGCGTCGGCCGGCCGCGCCACCTCTACGACGTCACGGCCGACGCCCAGGAGCTCTTTCCGTCGAACTACGACGCGTTGGCGGCCGGGCTGCTGGCCGCCATCGGGGCCGTCGGCGGCGACCAGCTGATCGAGCAGGTGTTCCAGGCCCGCCGGCGCCAGATCGGCGACCGTGTCCGACGCGAGATCGACGATCGGGTTGGGGTGGGTGCGCCGCTGGTTGATCGGGTCCGGGCGCTGGCCGTGATCCAGGACGAGCAGGGCTATCTCGCCGATGCCGAGATCGACGCGGACGGCGCGATTCGGCTGCGCGAGCACAACTGCGCGATCTTCGACGTCGCCCGGGGCGAGCGGGCCGCCTGCGACGCCGAGCTCGACCTGTTCCGCGATGTGCTGGGGGCCGACGTTATCCGCGAGACGCACATCGCGAGCGGCGACCGCTGCTGCTCGTATCGGGTCGTGGCGACCTCGGAGTCCTGATCGAAGCGCGACTCACGGCCGGCTGCGTGCATCCGTTGCGTTCCCCCGTACCCACGCCACGGGTGAGTGCAGGGCAATGGGTTCGGCTTGAGATCGGCAGCGCTCATGGGCGAACTGCTTGGGGGCTGTTGCGCGGCGTTCGACCCGCCCGGCGGGCATTCGAAGGTCCAAGCTCAGGCT
>JALYPW010000082.1 GCA_030856145.1 Chloroflexota bacterium
GATCGACGGGTGGCCGTGGTCAGCGGGCGTGGCGACGACCGAGTCGAGCGTCACGATGTCGAAGCCGCGGTCCGCCGCGCCCGGCTCCGGGGCGACGAGCCGCTGGAGGAACAGGTCCCGGAACTGCTGGTGATGGCCGTACAGCTCGCCATCCGTCGCGATGACCGCAAGCGGCTCGTCGATCGGATCCGGGCCGCCGAGCAGGCGCGGCACGATCCGTTCCCGGGCGAACCGATCCGCATCGGCCGTCGCCTCCGGCTCGAAGGACACCGACGCCGACAGGCCGGAGTCGAAGAACACGACGACGATCTCGCGACCGTCGCCGAGGTCCACCCGGTACGGCCGCCGGCTGTCGGCGACGCCGAGGGCCGCCTGCCACGGGGCGAGAATCGTGAACGCAATTCCCTGGTGGACGAGTTCCCGGAGCGTCGCGACATCGACCGCCGTCTCCGGCAGCCAGAGCCCGGTCGGCCGGCGCCCGAAGCGGAGCTCGAAGTCGCGGATGCCCCAGGCGATCTCGGTCCGTCGGTCGGCCGCCGAGGCGAGCGGCAGGATCGTGTGGTGATAGGCCTGCGCGATCGCCGCCACGCCGTCGGCGACGAACCGGTCGTGGGTCGCAGGGTCCGCGTCGGCCAGCCACGAGGCGAGGGTCGGCCCGAGGTCGAACGACAGGGCGCTGAGCGATCCGCGCTCCGCGTTCGGCCGATAGCACTCGGCGTTGACCCGCTCGTTCCAGTTGTGGAACGGGGCGGCCGAGGGCTCGGCCGGGACGCGCCCGGTCCACGGGTCGAGCCGCGAGGGCTGGTAGAAGTGAGCGTGGACGACGAGGCGGGCGCGCGTCATCGATGCCCGGCGATGACCTCGACGGGGCCGGTCGACGGCCGTGTGGCGGACGCCGTCTCGGCATCGGCGAAGCGCTCGCCGGCGACCGAGACCTGCTGCGCGATCCGCAGCGACCAGCGCTCGCCCGGGCCGATCCGGAGCGGCGAGACGAAGAGGGTCGTGCTGCCCTGGTAGACGAGCTCGAAGCCCGCCTCCGAGTTCGAGACCGTCTGGATCGGGCCGATCCAGACATCGACCGCGCGCGGGGCAGTTGTCTCGACCACGACGCCGAGGAAGTCGTTGCCAGCGGTCAGGCCGCGAACACCGCACTCGGTCCGGATTGCGTCGTGAGCCGTTCGCCGGCCGTCGACCTCGAGCCAGGCCGACGGGTTGCCGCCGCCGCCAAGGAGCATCGTCGACCACTCGACCGCGATCAGCGCGTCGACGGGCTCGTCGCCGGCCGACCCGCGATGGACGATCTCGAGGGTCAGGTCGAGGCGCGGATCGAGCCGACCGCCGCCGATCTCGATCGCCCGGGTCGCCTCGATCGGGACGCTGGCGCCGGATGCGCCTCGGATGGATCCGATCCGCCGGGCCGAGACCCGATGGGCCTCGAGCGCCTCCAGGATCCACGCCCCGTCGCGCAGGTCGCCGAGCTCCTCGGCTGTGCCGGCCAGAGCATCCTCGGCCGTCGTCGTCGGGGCGAGGATCCGGACGAGCCCCGAGCGACGCTCGTAGTTGTCGTAGTGGAGATGCTCGAGCAAGCCCTCCTGCTTGACCATCACGATCTCGTGGATCGAGGCCGGCGCGCCGCCCTCGGTCGTCTCGACGGGCTCGTGGTGGACACCGGTCTCGTGGTCGCGGAGGGTCTGGTGGTAGGCCTCCGGCCGGCGGCGCATGACCGCGGCCAGGGGATGGGCCGCCGCCCGCAGGTCCCAGCGCGCGATCCCGCCGCCCTCCTCGAGCTTGATCGTCACGAACTGGCCGGGCCCGGCGAGGACGACCTCGTCGCGATCGTCGAGATCCACGTCGCGCATGACGCCACTGATCGCGCCGGCGCCGGCAGCCAGGTCCTCGGCGGCGATGAGGTGGGACAGGTTGGCGACCCGGAGGTCCGGCAGGTAGATCCCGCCGAACAGCCCGTGCCAGTACGGATCATTCGACTGGCCGGCGAAGAGGTGGTCGAGGGCTTCGGTCCGACGCTCGCCGGGAGCCAGCCCATCGACCAGGTCACTCGTCGCGAGCATCTGCTTGTGGAGGTCGTTGATCTCGCGGTAGCGGACCTGGAAGTTGCGCCAGATCGCCCCGCGCAGCCAGCGCGCCTCGGGGCGACGCTCGGCACGGGCGCGGCGGAGCGTCTCACCGTACTCGTGCCCTTCATCGGCCGGCAGGGCCCACTCGCCCATCTCGGCGTACGAGCCGGTCGGCAGGTAGACCCGCCCGACCGGCCGGTGGCCGACAGTCCAGTCCGAGGGCGGCATCGTCGTGAGCCAGTCGGCGTTGGCGTCGAGGGCCTCGAAGAAGCGCTCCACCCAGCGTCCGTCGCCCCAGCAGTGATCCCAGGTCGTCGGCCACGCGCCGAACTTCTCGCCATCGTCGCCCATCGTGCCGAGCCGTTCGCCGTCGTCCGTCGCGTGGTCACGGAGATAGCCGATCACGTCGTCGACCTCGGCGAACGGGATCCGGTAGCGGAGGCCCTGCTCGGTCCCGAAGACCGTCAGGACCTTGCCCTGGTCGTCGGTGATGTACGAGCCCCACAGGTCGTCCTCGGGGATGGCCGCCGCCCGGAAGTGGGCGTCGTCGAGGACCGTCCAGTCGTAGCCGGCCGAGACGAGGGCGGTGGGGAGGTCCGGCTCCCAGACCCGCTCGGCGAGCCACGCCCCGCGCGGCCGGCGGCCGAAGATCGCTTCGAGCTCGTCGGCCATCCGGACGAGCTGGCCGACCCGGTCGCGCTCGGGCAGGGCGGCCAGGACGGGCTCGTACCAGCCGCCACCGAGGATCTCGATCTGATTGCGGGCCACGAGAGCCCGGAGGCGATCGACGAAGTCCGGGCGCTCGGCCTGGAGCCAGGCGAGGAGGGGACCGGTGTAGTGGAGCGCGAGCCGAATGCCGGGGTGGCGTTCGAGGGCCGCGACCATCGGCAGGTAGGCGTGGTCGTAGGTCTCGGCGATCACCCAGCCGAAGTTGCCGACGGGCTGATGGTTGTGGAGGGTCAGGGCCAGACTGATCCGGCGGGTCACGCGATCTCCTCTGGCAAGCGGGCCGCGATCGGCTCGGCGATCGTCCCGGAGCGAACATTGTGACCGAGGACCATTGACGGTTCGAGGGCGCCTCTGTTAGGGTCACTAAACCGGTTTGCTAAACCGGTTTTGTCGCCCAATGATACACATCGCGTGTGACCCTCGACAACGGGCAAACGAGGGAGCGCCGGAGATGTGGGGCGGCAATCGTTCCAGCCGAAGTGAGGAGCGGCCTTGGAGCAGGTCACGCGGCGAGTGACGATCGCGGATGTTGCCGAGCGGGCGGGCGTCTCGAAGACGGCCGTGTCGTTCGCGTTCAACAATCCGGATCGGCTGAACGCGGGCACGGCCAGCCGGATCCTCGACATCGCCGTGGAGCTCGGCTACCGGCCGGACCCGGTGGCCCGGATGCTGACCCAGCGGCGGACCGGCTCGATCGGGGTGCTCACGCCGCAGGACCTGTCGATCATCTTCACGAATCCGTTCTTCGGGGCGTTCAGCGCGGGGATCGCGGCGGTGGCCGAGGAGAGCGGCTACGGCCTGCACTTCATCTCGCCGCTGCACGGCTCGCTGTCGCTCGCGATCAACCGGGCGACCGTCGACGGCGTGGTCGCGATCGGCCTGACCGACGACCATCCCGAGATCGGCGAGATCCGACGGGCCGGCCTGCCGATGGTGCTCGTCGACTCGAACACGAGCGGGGAGGTCGCCTCGGTCGACATCGACGACGAGGGCGGCGCCCGATTGGCGGCGAGCCACGTCCTGGAGCTGGGCCACCGCGACATCGTGATCCTTGCGATCGACGGGCCGCGGGCGGCGAGCGTCGCCGACGAGGGCGGCGTGGTCGGACGACGGC
>JALYPW010000104.1 GCA_030856145.1 Chloroflexota bacterium
GGCCTGCCCCTCGTCGTGACGTTGCTCGACCTCGCCCCGTGGGAGCTGCCGGAGGCGTACCAGCGCAACCCGGCGACGCGGTTCGGGCAGCGCCTCCGGGCTCGGCTGCTGCGCGACGCGGCGGCGATCTTCGTCGGCACCGAGGCCGTCGCCGCGAGCGCCCGTCGGTTGCTCCATCTCCGGCGCGATCGGCTGCGGGTGGTGCCGTTCGCACCCCGTCCCGCGTTCACGTTCCGGCAGGGTGGCGGACCCGGGGCCGCGAGCGACCGATCGGCCGATGCGGCCGACGACACCGCCCACGACCCGGCGGGCGATCCCGGTCCGGGCGCGACCGGTCCGGGCCCATCGATCCGGTCCGAGCGAACGCGCCTCGGCCTGCCCGAGCGCTACCTCGTCTACTTCGGCCGCTACGACGCCCGCCAGGACCTCGCGACGCTGTTCCGGGCGCTCGCGTCGATGGCCGCGGCCGGTCGTCCGGACGGCCTTGCCGGGGACGTCGCCTGGCCGCCGCGTGTGCTCCTGGTCGGGACGACGCCCGAGGATCGGACCGCCCTGGCCCGGGCAGCCGGACGGGTCGATGTCGGCGAGTCGCTGGCCTACGCCCCGCACCTGGCCGACGACCGTCTCGCGGCCCTCGTCCGGGGCGCCCGGGCGGCGATCCTGCCGGCCCTGTCGGATGCGACCGGCCTGCCGGCGCTCGATGCGATCGCCTGCGGGACGCCCGTCGTCGCGTCCAACATCGGAGCTTTGCCGGAGGTCGTCGGCACGGCCGGGATCCTGGTTCCGGTCCGTGACCACGCGCGCCTCGCGACGGCCCTCGCGACGGTCTGGACCGACGATGGCGTCCATGGCCGGCTCGCCGCCGCGGCCCGGGCACGTGGCGAGACCGACCGGCGCACCTGGGCCGACGTTGCGCGCGAGACGCGCGAGGTCTACGCGGAGGTCGGCCGCCGGGTCTGACCGAGAGCGCCGTGATCAGCTCGGGTCGAGACCAACCGGCATGGGATCGATCGGCGGCTGCTTGCCGGCGGTGAACGTGACCTTCGAGCCGATCGGCATCACCTGGATGAACGTCTGGCCGACGGTCAGCGTGATGGGCCTGGCGGCGGCGTCGAAGAATCGGGTCGGGCCGGTCAGCGACGCCTTCCGCCACGTCCCCTTGACCGTCACGCCGTTGGTCGAGACCCAGGCGGTGCCGCTTCCGATCACGTCGGCCTCGAGCCGCTTCTTGTTCGAGCCGTCGTTGAGTGGCCCGAATCGGACGAGCATCACGACAACGTTCTTCGGAGCGACCCGGCGCTTGGTCGAGCGGTCGATCTGGGCCTTCTCGCCGGTCACCGAGCGGAGATACGTGTTCGACAGGCGGTGGTAGTCGTAGCGGATCGCGTTCGCCAGGTAGGCGACCTGGATCCGTCCGCCGACCGGCCGACTGGCGATCGGCGCATCCGGCCCGAAGACCCAAGCCGAGGTGATTGGCCCGTCGGCGGCCCCGCGCGTCGCGGCCAGGGCCCGGAGCTGCTTGCCGGTCGTGTACAGGTTGTGCGGGGCGACGTTGAAGGCGACCCGCCGGAACGTGCCGGCCCAGCGGAACTCGTCGGCGTTGTAGACGAGCTGTCCGTTGCCCCGGGCACGCAGGGTGACGAGGGCCTGCGGCGAGCCGCCGGCGTGGGCGTACAGGGCGCGCAGCTCGGCGGCCCACGCGATGTAGTAGGAGCGCGCGCTGCGGACCGGCCCCACGTCCCCTGGGATCGACTCCTGGAACACGAGCATGTAGCGCGCGATCCCGCCCTCGGCCGGCGCTTGCCACACGACGGACGCCGTGCTGAAGCCGGATTGCGGTCGGGCCGCGCCGTGATCGTCGACCATCACCGCGATCGGATGGCGAGCCGCGACCGCGGGCGTCACCAGCCGGCCGGTCAGCGGCGCCGGGACGAGACGCGGCCTGGGGGTGGGGGTCGGAGTCGGTACGGCCGACGGGCTGGGCTGCGGGCTCGGCGACAACCCGAC
>JALYPW010000112.1 GCA_030856145.1 Chloroflexota bacterium
ACCTCGACTGCGGCGGTCCCGTCCTGGACGACGATTCGTCGGGCGGTGGCGTCGAGGAGTCGAGCTGGTGCCGTGACGCTGCCCTCGATCGTCACGTTGCCGGATCGGGCCAGGATCGCCGCCGCGATCGTGATCGTGCGGCCCGTTGTCCCGCCGCTCGGCCCGGGAGTCGGGTTGCGGCTCGGGGACGGCGTCGCCGATGGACCGGTGCCGCCGATCCGAACGATGTCGGCCGGACTGCGCAGCCAGATCCGGAAGCCGTCCTCGGCGCCCTTGCGGCTCGCCCGCTGGCCGACGATCCCGGTCAGGCGCAGGCGATCGCCCGCCGCAATCGAGGCCGGCGACACGCCGGCCGAGGCATCAGCCACGATCCGGATGTCCCCGGCGCTGGTCTTGACCGTGAAGGCAATGTCGCCGCTGGTCGCCTTCGTCGGTCGCCCCGTGGCGGTGCCCTCGATCGTGACGAGGCTGGCCTCGAGAGTGTCGTCGAGGACGGCGGCGACGATGCCCGCTGCTGGAAGGGGCGCGGATCCGTCGTTGCGGAACGCGCTGACGGAGCGGATCTCGAGCTGGCCGTACGGGTCGGCGAGCGTGCCGGTGACGACGATCCACGTGCCCCGACTCGGCTTCGCGAAGCCTTCAGGCAGGCGAACCACGATCGCCGCGGTGGAATCCTCGATCGCGATGAGGGCCGGCGTTCCCAGCCGGCCGGGCTCGGCCGTCACGACACCTTCAACGGTGACCCGGCTCCCGATCTGGGTCGCCCGGGCGCGTGCGATGTCGAGCGAGGAACTGGCCGTCGACGTCGGCGTGGGGCTCGCTGACGGCGGCGGAGTGGAGGTCCCACTCGGAGACGGGCTGGCCGTCGGGGTGGGAATTGGTGACGGCGGCGGGGTCGGGCTCGAGGTCGGGCTCGCCGTCGGGGTCGGCGTCGGGGTCGGAGTCGGAGTCGGAGTCGGCGGCGCGCTGACGTCGAGCTCGCCGAGCAGCGTGACGTGCAGCCGATGGCCGGCCAGGCCCGTGCCGGAGGAGTCGCGCTGGCCGAGCGGACCGATCGCTCGGAGGGTGTCACCGGTCTCGATCGTTCGTCCGGCGAGGGCCGCCGGCCCGATCACGAGTCGCACCTCTCCACTCCCGTCGTCGATCGTGACGCCAAGGCCATCGGCCAGCGTGACCGGCGCGCCGGTCACGGTGCCCGCGACGCTCAGGCGGATCGCCTCGAGCGGCTCCGTCGCCGCGCCGGTCGAGCTGCCGATCGGGATCGGCAAGGTCACGCCGGCAGCGATCTCGATCGAACCCGCGGCCACGTTCAGGGTGCGCAGGCTGAAGTAGCTGCCGAGCGTGCCGTCCACCGTCACGAGTGTGCCGGCCGGCAGCGGGTCGAGGAGGGCGGCGTCCAGCCGGATCGCGATGCCCGCCGTCGCATCCTGGATGAAGCCGACGCGGCTCGAGTCGATCGCGCCGAGGTTGGTCGTCAGGATCCCGGAGATCCGGGCCAACGACCCATCGGCCAGTCCGCGGACATCGACGATCGGAGTGACCGGGGTCGGCGTCGGCGTCGGCGTCGGCGTCGGGGTCGGAGTCGGCGTCGGAGTCGGCGTCGGGTCAACCGAGGGACTCGGCGATGGTGACGCCGAGGGATCCGGCGTGGGTGCACCTGACAGGTTCTGGGGGTTCGGAACGGCGAGGATGAGGTCGGTGGCGTTGCTGTTCGTGTCCGTCCCGTTGCCAGCACTCCCGCCGGGGAGCCGCTCGATGCTCGAACCAGCCGACGGTGCGACGGCCGCGGTCCCCTCGACGAACGCGTTCGTCGCATCACCCCAACCGACGGCATCGATCGGACTGCCCCCGATCGCCCGCAGGACCAAAGCGCCGCCGGTCGCGGCGAACCCGCCCGAGTAGGTCGCATCGCCCGCGATGGCATGCACGCCGGCCGCGTTCGCGACGAGGAGGTGCCGCCCGGGCTCGAGGATCTGAGTGGTCGTCCACGCCGCCTTGCGGGTGATGGTCGAACCGGTGGCCGTGGCATAGACGAGTTCGAGCCCATTGAGATCGACCGCAAGCGCTCCGGCATTCGCGAGCTCGGCGAACTCGTCCGAGGCCGAGGCTCCGCCTGTCTGGACCTCCGAGATGAGAAGGGTCGAGACCGGCCAGGCGACCGCGGCAACCGCGATCGGTGGCTCGGCGGTCGTGGCCGCGCGGCTGGTCGATCGGCGGCCAGCCGCTCCGGCGAGCGACGTGCCGACCAGGACGAGGACAATGGCGATGGGCAGGGCGATGGACCCCGCCCGATGGACACGCGACATCGACGACCTCCCGGCGGGGTCGGTTCGCGGGCCGCGGGCGGCGCGGTCCGGCATGGGGGCGAGGTCCCAGTTGTAGCAGGAGCCGATCGACTGCCGATCACCAGCCGATGACCGGCCCGTGATCTCGAGCTTCACCCGCGATGCACCGGGGATGCACGCCGGATC
>JALYPW010000129.1 GCA_030856145.1 Chloroflexota bacterium
GCGGTCGGAGCGGAGAAGTACAGCCGCCGTCTCTCGGAGCGCATCACCGAGGGCTACGCCGCCAAGTTCGACCAGGAACACGATCCTGGCGGCCGTGCCGGGTTGGGCAGCGCCTGCCGGACCCGCCGCACACCCTTGAGATCGACCCCGACCGCATGCCCGTCGTCGTCGGCCTATTCGAGCGATATGCCCTCGGGAACGTGAGCGCGACGCAGCTCGAGGCGGAGACAGGCCTAGCCGCCGCACGCATTCGGATGATCCTCATGAATCCGCTCTACAACGGCTGGATCCGTCGACACCGTGGCCCGAGCGAGAATCGCCGGCCAGCACCCTGGCGCTTCGATCCACCGGTCTCGGACGATCTCTGGGCTCGGGTCGAGGACGTCCGACGGGCAAGAACACAGGGTGGGGGACCCCGCCACCGCGGTCGCCTGGACCTGCTCGCTGGGCTCTTGGAGTGCACGTGCGGGAGGCGCATTCGGTCAGACGGACGGATGGGGAACTCGGAGCGCGTTGCCAAGCTGCACACCGACCCATGTGCCGGCTGGGGCTCGAAAGCCCGCATTGCCGCGACCACATGGGAGGTCCCCGTCCTCGCCCAGCTCGGGTCGCTCCGTGTCGACCAGGCTATGCGTGCCCAGATCACCGCGGTCCTATCTGCCGGCGATCGGCCCCAGACGATGGATCGCGCCCGGCTCGAACGCCAGATGCGCGAGCTCGCACTGGAGCATGCCGCGGCGCGCCTCGACGACGCGGAATACCTCGCGCGGATGGCGCGCCTCCGCGGAGAATTGGAAATCGTTGGGGCGCAGCCGGCCCGGGACCTGCCTGCGCGCCGCGCGGCTGAATGGCTCGACGCCCTCGCCGAAACCTGGCAGAAGACCGAATTAGTAGAGGAGAAATCCGACGTGATCCACGCGATATATGAACGGATCGTCATCGAAGGACCGCGCTTCGTCGGCCTGCGCCTCACACCTGAGGCGCACCGGCACGGACTGGCGCTTGCGCTGCCAGAGGCTGTTATGGCGCGCCCGACAGGTGTTGGGCGCGCGATTTCAACCTACACCATCCCGATCGAAGGCCGCGACGAGTGGCTGGCCGCGGCGAGGCGGCAGGCATGAGCGACGGGTACCTGCGTGGCGCGCCTCCGCCGCGCGCGACAGGACGCCAGATGGACGTACTCGCGGCGTTTGTCGAGGCCGGCGGGTCAGTCCGGGACGCTGCGAGACTCGTGGGGATCCGGCCGGGCACGGTCAAGCGTCACCTCGCCGATCTTCGCGCCAGGTCCGGCCTCACGACTGCGCAGCTGATCTACCGCGGCCGCGCCGAGGGCTGGCTTATCGTGCCCGGCCTCGAGCCTGTTTGACGCTCCGAAGATGCGCTTCACCGGGCCAACTATACTGGCCGTCGGTGACGCGGATTCTCAGTCAGCGTCGCGCAGTCACGTGGTTGGAGACCGGTACATGTCGACGGCCGTGTGACCAGAGTGAAACGCTCGCCCGCGCTCATCGACCCACGTGGTTAAACCTAGGATGCGCGAATCCCCGTGATTTTCCGCCGGCGAGTAAGGCCGACGCGCCTTTGCGCATCGAGCCGCACCAGCCACGCTCCAGCGCGGAGCCCCTCGAGAATCGGTCGAGCCGTCGCAACGGCCGCCTCGGCCTCGGGGTCGCCCGGGCGCAGCAACGTGGCCATATCGATGCCCGTCAGGGCCTCATCGACGGGGAGCCCAAGGTCCTGCCACATCGCCAGCGAGGCGTGGTAGGCCGACACTGCCGCAGCGCGGTCGCCGGCCAGCGCCGCCAACCCCGCTTCGATCGTCCTCGTCCCGGCAGCGATCGCTGGTCCGCGCGTGCTTTCGCGGATCCCGGCGAGCATTGCTCCTGCGCGTTCCGCATCACGCTGCCAGAGCGCGGCTCGTGCGGCATTCACATAGGCCAGCGGCGTGAGCCACGCGATCATCGAGCCAGCGCGACTGCAGTGATGGTAGGCCGCCTCGAGGTCGCCGACGGCGAGCGCGATCGTCCCGAGGCGGTCCTCGACGAAGGCCGCCATCTGGTTGTCGGTGCCACCCGCGACGGCGGCGGCGGCCTCGGCCGCACGAGCCGTGACGTCGATCCCGCGCGCGGCGAAGATGGGGAGTGGCCCGAAAATGCCGACCGCACGATCGGTGTCGTTCGCCGCCGCCTCCTCGAGCGCCTCGCCCTCGGCGATGGCCCAATCCCAGTCGCCCGTCCGGAAGGCCGGATACATCCCGTTCATCGACATGTTCGCGAGGTAGTCGACCCGCCCGAGGCGTCGGACCAGCGCCACGCCGGCGCGCGCCGTCTCGAGTGCCGCACGCGGATCCCGGGCGATCAGGGCGTCACTGAGGTTCGTCAACGCCCCGAGCATCTGTTGGTGGAGCCCGTGGGCCTCCGCAATACCGTACGCGCCACGCATGATGCTCATGGCCTCATAGCCACGGCCCTCGTAGGCTAGCGCGCTGCCCTTCGCGATGAGGCCGGCCGCGACGACCGGCACGAGATCGTGCTGCTCGGCCTCGATGAGCGCGGCCTCCGCCCACTGGATAGCCGCGTGGTGGTCGTGGGCCAACGCCCGCATGTTCGCGACTCGGACGGCAAGGACCGCGTGCTCGGCCGACCCGAAAAGGTCCCCTGCGGTCGCAAGGAACTGGACGATGAGGGCTTCGGCCTCCTCAGTGCGAAGGAGGGAACTCAGTGCTGCGGACCGGAGCTCGACGGCCCGAGCGGTCGCGAGACGATCCGCGTGAGCGACGGCCGCCGCCAAGGCATGCTGCGCGAGTTCGTCCGCCCGGGTGTACTCCCCGGCCGCCATCGCCTCCGTGGCGGCTCGCTCCGAGAGGCGCGAGTCACCTCCGCCAGCGGCCTCGATGGCCATCGCACGTTCGAGCAGCGACAAGGCGTCCCGGGCCGAGCCGAGTGCCGACGCGCGCTCCGCCGCTCGAATGAGGGCTCGCCTGGCGTCGGTCCCGACGTCCACGGACTCCGCCGGTGTTTCGGCGCTTTCGAACGCGGCGAGGAAGTGGCCAGCGAGCGCACCCGCCACCTCGTCCGAGGCCGTCCGCTCGAGATATCGAGCAGCCGCAAGGTGGCGCTCGCGTCGATCCCGGCGAGTGAGGGTCCCGTAGGCCACCTCGCGCGTCAACGCCTGAACGAAGCTGAACTGCCCACGCTCAGGCGACCGTAGATCGGTCACCTCGG
>JALYPW010000135.1 GCA_030856145.1 Chloroflexota bacterium
ACCTCGACGCCGTGAGCCAGGTCGAGCGGCTCGGTCGGCGGCTCGCCGCGCTCGGCCTCCCGCCCCGCCCGACCGGGCTCCGGATCAACCCGGGCGCCGGCGTCGGCTACAACGAGAAGCTGGCCTACAGTGGCGAACGCCCGACGAAGTTCGGGATCTACGAGGATCGGGTCGCCGAGGCGGTCGCGGCGGCGACGCACCACGGGCTCTCGATCGACACCGTCCACGTCCACGCCGGCTCCGGCTGGCTCGCGGACGGGCTCGCGGCGTTCGAGGCGGCGCTCGAGCGGGTCGTCGCCGTCACGCGCCGGCTGCTCGCCGATGGCCACCCGATCGTCGAGCTGAACGTCGGCGGCGGGCTCGGCGTGCCCGCCCGCTCCGAGGAGCAGCGGGTTGACCTCGACGCCTATGCCGCCGCGATCGCTCGCCAGACCGCGGGCCTTGACCTGGTGATCGGCTGCGAACCCGGCGACTACCTCGCGAAGGACACCGCGATCCTGCTCGCCGAGGTCGTGACCGTCGAGGAGCGGGCGGGGACCCGCTATGTCGGCCTCGACGCCGGCTGGAACGTGAACTGCTCGTTCTTCATCTACGGGTACGCCCAGGAACTCGTTGTGTGCCGGGCCGCCGACGCGGCGCGGACCGAACGGGTGACGATCGCCGGTCACATCAATGAGGCGGGCGACCTGTTCGCCGAGGACTACGACCTGCCGCCAGTCAACGAGGGTGACATCGTCGCCCTCCTGAACGCCGGCGGCTACCACCAGGCGATGAGCTCGACCCACTGCCTCCGACCGCACGCCGAGGCGATCTACCTCGACCGGTGATCCTGGGGCGGCCGCCGACGTCCGCGCCGCCGGCCACGCAGGCGGCGTCGTCATGCCCGGTCGGGTTCGAGCCTGCCCCAGGCGACGACACGGAACACGGTGAAGCGCAGGATCGGGCGCTCCTCGAGTCGGTGGGTCGCGTACTGCGGGTACTTGGCGCGGAGCGCGCGGACCGCGCCATCGTGCTCGGGGGCTTCATGCGGTTCGGGCTCGAGCAGCTCCGCCCGCGTCTCGAGCCGGATCCAGCCGAGCCGGTCCCAGTCCTCCGACCAGTGATCGACGAGGAGCGTCGCCTCGGGCAGGACGAGGAGGTCGCGGACGCGGGCGAGGTCGTGCGGATCGTCGCTCCGCTTGGGCTTGTCGTCGAGCGGGCTGTGGAGCCGCGGCCGGCCGTTCGGATCGTCAGCGCCGACGACGAAGCAGATCGGGACGAGCCGGGGGCGGCCGCTCGGAGACGTCGTTGCCAGGGTCGCGGTCCGGGATCCGGCGAGGAAGGACCGCATCGTCGGGTCGAGGAGCGGGGCGTCCGTCATCGGCGGATCATCGCCGTTTCCGACCTACACTGGCGGGCATGCCCGCCGATTCGCCCGTGCCGCCGACCCGCCACGTGACGACGACCCGGATCGTCGCCGTCCGGGGCGAGTCGCTCGAATTCCGGGCCGACCGGGTCGTCGGTGAGGAGCCCCTCGAGATCCTCGCCGCCGGACCGGGCCAGGCGCCGGTCGCGGTGGCGGTCACGATGCGCACGCCGGGCTTCGAGGACGAGCTGGCCATCGGCTTCCTCCGGACGGAGGGGCTGATTGACGGCCCCGAGGTGCTCCGGACGAGCGCCGGCGACCCCGCCGCAATGAGCCAGCCCGACGACCGGATCGTCGTCCACCTCGCCCGGGCCTTCGACGCCTCGCGCGTCGCCGAGCGTCACTTCGTCGCGACCGCGTCATGCGGAATCTGCGGCAAGGCGTCGCTCGACGAGGTCGCCGTCCGTTCCTCGGCCATCCCCGAGGGTCCGGTCGTGCCGCGGACCGTCATCCTCGCCCTGCCTGACCTGCTCCGAGCCGCCCAGCGCGCCTTCGACGAGACCGGCGGCCTCCACGCGGCGGGCCTGTTCACCGCGGCGGGCGAGCTCGTCGCGCTGCGCGAGGACGTCGGCCGCCACAACGCGCTCGACAAGGTGATCGGATCGCAGGTCCTGGCGGGGACGATGCCGCTGAACGAGAGAATCCTGATGGTCAGCGGCCGGGTCAGCTTCGAGATCGTCCAGAAGGCGGCCGTGGCTGGAATCCCGATCCTCGCCGCCGTCTCCGCCCCATCGGACCTTGCGGTCGAAGCCGCTGACCGCCTCGGGGTGACGCTCGTCGGGTTCCTGCGCGGCGACGGCTTCAACGTCTACAGCCACGACGAGCGGATCGACCTGCGCGACCTGATCGCGTTCGGCTGAACCTCGGCGCCGCCGGCCGATCATGCACCGAGTGGGTCAACCGACGCCTGGGCCATCACTCGGACGACGTCTGATGCGCTGGGTGCATCGGATGTCGGCCAGAGGCGCGAATCACGTCCGTCGTGGGCCGACGCGGGCCGTCCGGACGTCCGTTCATGCACTCGCTGCACCAAACGCGCCCGGCCGGACTGTCGTCAGCTCCCGGCGCGCGGACCGCGGCTCTGGACGAACTGGAACCCGAACCGACCCTTGATGCAGAGGTGGCCCTCGGTCACCGACGAGTCGAGCGGCGACGTGACGGTCACGATCGTGTTGTCCTGGACGTGGAGCTCGAGGACGCAGCCGACGCCGCAGTACGGGCAGATCGTCTCGGTCACCGTCTGGGCGCTCTCGTCCCAGGTCCCGGCCGCGCGCATGTCGAACTCACTCTTGAACATCAGGGCGCCGGTCGGGCAGACCCCGATGCAGTTGCCGCAGTAGACGCACGCCGAGTCGGGCAGCGGGACGGCCACCTCGGTCGAGATCCGGGCGTCGAAGCCGCGCCCGGCGACCGCGATCGCGAACGTGTTCTGGGCGTCCTCGCCGCAGGCCTCGACGCACTTGTAGCAGAGGATGCACTTCGAGTAATCGCGGACATAGAGGTCGTTGTCGACCTTGACCGGTTGCGCGACCGTCTGCGCCGCGTCGACGGGAGGCGGGTGATGATGGCCAGCCTCGTTGTGATCACGCTCGCCTGCGACCGCGGGCGCGGTCGGCGGGCCGTAGCGCCCGGGATCGGCGTCGTAGCGCTCGATGTAGCCCAGCGCCGCCGGCGCAGTCGAGAGATCGACCGACGAGCCGAGGAACTCCATGACCATCTTGCGGCTGAGGCGAACGCGCTCCGAGTCGGTCTGGACGTCCATCCCCGCCTCGACCTTGCGGGAGCAGGCGGGCACGAGCACCCGCGAGCCGGTGACCTCGACGACACAGACCCGGCAGACGTTGACCGGCGTCAGATTCTCGAGGTAGCACAGCGTCGGAGTATCGATGCCCTCGGCCCGGCAGGCGTCGAGGATCGTCGAGCCGGCGGGGACGGAGACCAGGTCGCCATCGAT
>JALYPW010000143.1 GCA_030856145.1 Chloroflexota bacterium
GCTGCCCACCCCCGACCTCGGCGTGGAGGATCGCGAGGCCCTTGAGCGTGAGGTCCGGGTCGATCGCGTCGACGCCCTCGATCGCCTGCGCCCAGGGCGCCGCGGACAGCCCGCCGGTCAGGATCACGCGAACGCCGGAGGTCTCGACCGCCGCGGCGTCAGCGAGCTCACGCCGGACCCGGGCGATGAGCCCGCCCGCGAGGGCCTGGTAGCCGAACACGGTCCCGGACTGCATCGCGCTGACCGTGTCACGCCCGATCGCACGGTCCGGCGCGCGCAGCTCGATCCGGGGCAGCTTGGCGGTCCGTGCCGCGAGCGCCTCGAGGCCCAGCTCCAGCCCCGGCGCGATCGCCCCGCCGACGTACGCCCCGTCGGCGGCCACGCAGTCGAGAGTTGTGGCCGTGCCGAAGTCGACGACGATCGCCGGGGTCCCGTGGATCCGGGCGGCGGCAAGGGCGTTGACCAGACGATCCGCTCCGACCTCGGCGGGGCGGTCCACCCGGATCGCAAGTGGGACGGTGCCGGCCGCGGCCACGAGGATGGACCGCGCCCGGCGCTCGGCCACGGCCTCGAGCGAGGCGCTGAGGGCCGGGACGACGGAGCAGGTCGCGATCGCCGAGACGTCGCCAAAGGTGACGTCGTCGAGCCGGAGCAGGGCGTCGAGGATGTGCTCGAACTCGTCCGCGGTCGCGCGAGCGTGGGTCGTCGACCGGCGCGTCGCCACCAGCGACCCGTTCCGGAACAGGCCGGTCGTGACGTTCGTGTTGCCGATGTCCACCGCGAGCAGCATGCAGGGATCATACGGGCCGTCGCATGAATGGCGAGCCAGGCGCCCCCGCCCAGCGGTCGGCACGACGCTTCGGCCGCCGTTCATGCGCCGAGTGCACGAACCGACGCCTGAACCGTCCCGAAGTCGTTCGCACGGCCGGTCCAGCCGCCGATTGACGCACTCTGTGCATGGCACGACGCCTGTACCCTCCGCCCGAGGCCGCCCACCCCGGCCGGCCGTCCGTTGATGCACCAGGCGCACGACCGACGGCCGGAGGCGCGTCGCGCGGTTCGGACGGGCCGCACGGCGTGGCCCGGCGACGCGTCGAATTCCACATCCGATCTCGCCGGTCGCTGGGGTACCATCCGGCTTGCCCACCGCCGCCGCCCGAACCGTCGACCGCTCGCTTGCCGAGGAGCCCGCCGTGACCACCGTCCCGACCGCGAAGTTCTTCGTCAATCAGGGGATCGTCACGAGCCGGATCGATATGCAGAACCTGCTCCGCCCGCTCCTGAAGCAGACGGTCTCCTACCGCTTCCTGCGCGGCCGCGAGCTCGTCGCCCACGGCACCGGCTGGGTCGAGCGGATCGTCATCGACGACCCGGACATGTCGACCTACTTCACCCCGATCTCGATCAGCCTGAATGTCGACTCGTTCGAGCACCTCGAGTTCGATACCCGCCCCGACCAGCTCCTCGTCTACAGCCTGGTCCAGGGCGACGAGCGCGTGATCATCGAGTACGCCCCGTTGTCGACCGAGCACGGCGGCGTTGAGACCGCCCAGCAGCTCGAGTTCGACACAAGTGGTTTCGTCCAGATGGAGCTCCAGGGCCTGGGTGGCGAGTCGTCCGTCGGCGAGGTCTCGGTGGGCGACCCCGTCATGGACGGCTTCGGGCCCGCCCGCGGCGCGACGGAGCCCGACACCGAGGGATAGCCGGCATCGGCCGATCGCCGCGTCGCAACCGCAATCTTCCGCTCACCCTCGTTCGCGCAGGTTGTCCGAAAGCGAACGCCGCCGACGACCACCTCCGTTCACGCTGATCCTCCGCTTTCGGACGCCGATGTCGGAGGACCTGGCGAAATGGAAGTGACTTCCTCCAACGTTCGATTCGGACGACCTGGCGGGATGGCCGTGGCTTCCTGCGGCGTTCGATTTCGGAGGAACGCGACCTCGGCTCAGTGGCCCCGCTCGCCCCGGACGTACGGCACGCCGAGCGCCGCCGGCGCCCCGATCCGGCGCCTCGCCGCCGCCCGGGAGCCGAGGATCACGACCGCGATCACGAACAGGTACGGCAGCATCTCGAGGAAGAACGTCGCCGAGCGCCCCGGCAGGAATGGATTCTGGACGCCGAGGATCGTGGGGACGCCCTGGAGGCCGAGGATGAACGGCGAGATCGCGGCGAACAAGTAGGCGCCGAACGCCGCTCGGATCGGGTTCCAGCGGGCGAAGATGACGAGGCCGATCGCGATCCAGCCCCGGCCGTTGACCGTCTGGTCGCCGAACCAGCCGGGCGCGACCGCGAGCGTGATCGTTGCCCCGGAGAGACCCGCCAGCATCCCGCCGAATGCGACGTATGCGAGGCGCAGCCGATGGACCCCGATCCCCTGGGCGTCGGCGGCGGCAGGCGCTTCGCCGACCGCGCGTAGATGGAGCCCGGGCCGCGTCCGCTCGATCCAGAACCACGCGGCCGGCACGAGCAC
>JALYPW010000162.1 GCA_030856145.1 Chloroflexota bacterium
GGCGTGTTCCTGGAGACCCTCGTCCGCGATCACGTCGAGGACCGCGAGGCCGATCGCGGCCGACACGGGATTGCCACCGAACGTGTTGAAGTACTCCATCCCATTCGCGAACGCCTCGGCGATCGCCCGCGTCGTGACGACCGCTCCGAGTGGGTGGCCATTGCCGATCGGCTTGCCCATCGTGACGATGTCGGGCACGGCGCCCTGGGCGGCGAAGGCCCACATGTCCACGCCGACGCGCCCGAACCCGACCTGGACTTCGTCGGCAATCGGGACCGCGGCGATTCGCCGGGCGGCGTCGAACAGCCCAGCCAGCCAGCCAGCGGGCGGAACGATCTGGCCTGCCACGCTGAGGATCGCCTCGGCGATGACGGCGCCGGCCGGGTGGCCGGCCGCACCGGCCGCATCGAGCGCGGCGTCGGCCTCGGCGAGGTAGGCCGAGCCGACATCCGGTCCGTCGCCGCGATGACTGCCGCGATAGCGATCCGGCAGTGGCAGGACATGGACGTCTTCGGCCCTGCCCGCGCCGCCCGGCCCGTTGAACTTGTACGGGCTGATCTCGACGAGCCGCTGGGTGTTGCCGTGATACGCGACATCGACAGTCGCGACGTCCGGCCGACCCGTTGCGGCCCGAGCGAGGCGCAGGGCGAGCTCGTTCGCCTCGCTGCCCGAATTCGTGAAGTAGCAGACCTCGAGGTGACCGGGCAGGAGCGCCGTCAGCCGCTCGGCGTAGCGGACGACGTTCTCGTGGAGGTAGCGGGTGTTCGTGTTGAGGAGCCGCATCTGGGCGGCGCCCGCCTCGACGACCCGCGGATGGGCGTGCCCGACGTGGGCGACGTTGTTCACGCAGTCGAGGTAGCCACGGCCATCGGCGTCGTACAGGTAGGCGCCCTCGCCGCGTACGATGTGGAGTGGCGTCCGGTAGCTCAGCGACAGGGACGGCCCGAGGCGGGCGCGGCGGGCGGCCAGGATGTCGGCCGCGGTCAGGGCGGGCTCGGTGGGCATCGGGCCCGCGTCGTCGCTGGTCGTCACGAATGTTCCCGGCGAGCAAGTCGCTCAAGCAAGACCCAGGCCGGTGCCTCCGACACGGTGAGGTAGGGATCGTCCGGGGCGAGCCGCGATTGATGGGCGCTGAGGCTGACGCTCGTCGCGAGCCGGAGCGCGATGAGATCGAGGAGAACGTCGGCCTCGGGAGCGGTCAGCGGCCGGGCAGTTTCGAAGCCGGCGCGGACCTGTTCGATGACCGCCAGCGGATCGTCGGCGCCGAGGGCGGCGTAGGCGGCGGCGACGGCAAGCTCGTTGACGACGACCGACCAGACGGCGTCGCCGAGATCGAGCAGGCCGCTGATCGATCCGCCGTCATCCGCGACGAGGACGTTGTGGTCGTTCGCATCGTTGTGGATAACGCCGTGGCGCAGACCGGGGAACCGCTCCGCGAGCGGGGCGAGCCGGTCCTGCCAGGCGGCGAGCAGGGCGGCCCGATCCGCGTCGCCGACGGACGGAGCATGGGCCGTGACGACATCGAGGTCCTGTTCGGCCGACCACTGGAAGTCGCGGTGGGCCGCCGGATGGTCGAAGGCGTCGAGGGCCGCCGTCGTCCGACCCATCACTCGACCCAGGTCGTGGACCAGGCTCGGCGGTCGCCTGTCCGGCGGGATCGTGGCGAGGGGCCGGCCGGGCAGCCAGGTCAGAACGCGGACCAGACTCGGAGCCGCCGCGGTTCCAAGGTCGACGACCTCGCGGCCGTCGCGACTCGGAGTGGGGAGCTGGCACGGGATGCCGGCCGCGGCGAGACGCTCCATCGCTCGGTGCTGGAGGTCGAGGAACGCCGGGTCCTCGTTGGCGTTGGATACCTTCAGCACGAACCGCGCCACGCCGTCGACCGCGACCGCGAAGTTCCGGTCACGCTCGCTCGGCAGGGACCGGAGCTCGCCGTCGATCCCCCATCGCTCGCGAAGGATCGCCGCTGCCGCGGGCGCGTCGATGGAGGGCCGGGTCAGGACGGCGCCGACGAGCTCGCTCACCGGGACAGGGTAGCCGGGTGGCTCAGCCGAGGGTCAGGTCGACGAGACCCTCGCCGAGTCGCCGCCGGACCTCGGACAGGAGCTCGGCGTCGTAGGCGACGCGCCGGCTGAGCTCCATCGGCAGCGAGCCGCCACCGGTCGGGGCCGGCACGTGGAGAACGACCCGCGTGCCGCCCGGTCGTTCGCGGAGGAGCACCTTGAACGTCTCCATCGCGAGGACGAGCCGGTCCGAGGACGCCGCCCCGAATCGGACGTGGAGAGTCTGGTCCGGCTGGCTCTCGATCTGGGACGTTGGGGCCGCAGAGGCCTGAGCGGCCCGGGCCCGCGCCTCGTCGGGAAGGGCCGGCTCGTCGTCCGGCTCGGCGGACCCGGCGCTCGATGCCGCCGCGAAGCCGGCTGGCTCGTCGTAGGTCGGGATCGGCTCGGCCGGCGCGATCGGGGGC
>JALYPW010000163.1 GCA_030856145.1 Chloroflexota bacterium
GTGAGGCCCGGTTGGGCAACCGGCTTCCGTTGACGCGCGTATTCCAAGAAGGCTTATCCGAGCCGACGCGGTCGCGGGTCATAGCGATCCATGCCTGGAAGACATGGAAACGGCGCTGGAGTGCCAGCGTGATGGCCGTTCATGCATCCCCGGCATGAAACGGGCTGAAGGCAGAGCTGATCGTCGAAATCAATCCTTCTTGGAATGAAGAGGGAGCCGGGCCGGCGGGCACGGAGCGCGGGGGCGCGGGCACCCATTCAGGTGGGTCTCCGCTAATGGGCGGTCGGGCGATGGACGCAGGTGAGGAACGGCTGCGGCCCCGACTGCAGGGCCCGGCGGGCGTCGCGAGCATCCGTCACGCGACGCGGAACCGCGCGGGCGTTCTGCCGGGCGGGGGATCGACGGATGAGGATGGCCGTTTCGAGAGCCAGCCCCCGGCTCGGCGCTCAGCTGCGGCGGGCGCCCACCATCCGGGGATCCGGCCGGAAGAAACGCAGGCGCTGATCGAGGAGGAACACCTCGCGGTCGATCAGGCCGAGCAGGTCACGCAGGCGATCCTCAGTCGTGGCGGCCTCGAGCAGCGCCTGGCGCCGCGGCGATTCAACCTGGAGGATGCCGGCGAGCAGGAACGAGAGGACGGTCGGGTCGTCGGGGATCGTGACCCTCCGCCGCCGAGGCGTGTCGGCTGGATCGCCAGCCGGCTCGCCCGGAGGCTCGTCCTCCTCCGCCGCCGCCTCATCGGTCGATCCCTCCTCGGCCGCTTCCTCGTCGTCGTCGGCCGCCTCGACCTCCACCCGGACGTCGATCTCGTCGGCGGTCTCGCCGGCTCGCGGCTGGAGGAGCTCGAGATACGTCACGAACCTGCGGGTGGCCTTCATTGCAAGGCGATGGGCCGTGTCGTCGTCGCCGACCGTCTCGTCGAGGATGTCCACCTCCGCCACGAGGTAGGGCCGCCGGCCGGTCAGGACGCGTCGGATCTCGAATCGACGTGTCCCGACGACGAGTAGGTCGTAGCGACCGTCGTCGTAGGTGCCGGCATCGCGAATCTCTGCGATCGTTCCGACGCCGGTGAACGAGATGGAGCCCGCACCGACCTCACGGCCCTCCCGGATCAGGACCACCCCGAACGGCGACGTCGTTTCGAGACAGTGCCGGACCATCGCCCGGTAGCGGTCCTCGAAGATGTGGAGAGGCAGCGCGATCCCGGGGCACAAGACGGAGTTCAGCGGGAAGAGCGGCAGTTCCATCCGGCGGCAACTCGCACGGGCGGTGGATGGGCGAAGCGGCGGGCGTCCGAGCAGAGTCTAGAGAATCGAAACAGCCGCCGGACGGGCCGGCGGCTGCGGAGCGACGAGACGGCGTGCCGCCTCAGATGATCAGTGCGAGCAGCCCTTGGGCGAACCCGTGTCGTCGGCGGTCCTGAAGCTCGAGCCGCAGCCGCAGGCAGCGACCGCGTTCGGGTTGTTGACCGTGAAGCCGGCGCCCATCAGGGTGTCGACGTAATCGATCTGCGAGCCCTGGAGAAGGTCGATCGACTTGCCGTCGACGTAGACCTTGACGCCGTTCGCCTCGAGGACCTTGTCCTCGGCGGTCGGCGCATCCTCGAGCATCATCCCGTAGCGGAAGCCGGAGCAGCCGCCCGAGTAGACGTAGACGCGCAGCCCGATGTCCGGATTCGTCTCTTCAGCGGTCAGTTCGCGTAGCTTGGCGGCGGCCGCGTCGGTGAGGTTGACGACGGTCGTCGGCGGGACGAGCGGCTGGATGGCCGGCTGGGTTTCCAACATCGGGAGCGTTCCTCCTCAGAGGGATGAGGGTCGAAGGGATCGTGGCAGCGCGACCAGGATCGCGTCGATGGGCCAATCGTACGCACGACAGCGAGTTTCGACAAGCGTTCCGCCGAAAACGATCGGCCGTCAGTCCTCGATCCGCTCGATGACCGTGGCGATCCCCTGCCCCACCCCGATGCACATCGTCGCCAGGCCCCACCGGCCGCCGATCCGGCGCAACTCGTGGCTGAGCATCGTGATCAGGCGGCCGCCGCTCATCCCGAGCGGATGGCCGAGGGCGAGCGCGCCGCCGTTGACGTTGACCGTGGCGGGATCGAGCCCGAGTTCGTCGATGCACACGATCGACTGGCTCGCGAACGCCTCGTTGAGCTCGACGAGGTCGAGGT
>JALYPW010000171.1 GCA_030856145.1 Chloroflexota bacterium
GACGCGGCCGTCGCGCGGGTGGCGGCCGTCACGGGACGATCTTCTCGATCGGCAGGACCAGGATCCCCGAAGCGCCGGCGGCCTTGAGCCGGGGCAGCAGGCTCCACACGTCGTCCGCGCCGACGACCGCATGGATCGCGATCATCCCGGCATGGGCCAGCGGGATCACAGACGGCGACTCGAGGCCGGGCAGGAGGGCCTCGAGGTCATGGAGGCGCTCGGCCGGCGCGTTCATCATCAGGTACTTGCGGCCTCGGGCGGCGATGACGGCGCTGAGCATCGTGTCAACGGCGTCGAGCTCCGCGGCTCGCTCGATGACCGCGGTCGGGTTGGCGACGAGGATCGCCTCCGACGCGAGGACGTCGGCAATCGGTCGGAGGCCGTTCATCACGAGTGTCGATCCCGTCGAGACGAGATCGACGATTGCCTCCGCCAGGCCGAGTCGTGGCGCGACCTCGACGGCGCCCGAGATCGGGATCACGTCGACCTCGACGCCGGCCGTCGCGAAGAAGCGCCGGGCGGTGTTCGGGTGCGAGGTCGCGACGCGCAGACCGGCGAGTTCGGCGATCGAGCGGACCGGGCTGTCGGTCGGGACCGCCGCGGCGAGCCGGCATTGGCCGAAGCCGAGGGACCGCAGGCGGGGCAGCTCCGCGCTCGTCTCGGCGAGCAGATCCTCGCCCGTGACGCCCAGGTCCGCGACACCATCGCCGACGAACTCGATGATGTCGTTCGTCCGGACGAACAGGATGTCGAGATCGAAGTTCCGGACGCGGGCGACGAGGCTCCGGGCGTGGTCCTCGAAGACGAGGCCGGCGTCCTTGAGGAGTTCGATCGTCGGCTCGACGAGGCGGCCCTTGTTGGGGATGGCGAGGCGCAATCGATGCGGTTCCGCGCGCTCGAGGGCGGTCATGCCTCGCGCCCCGAGGGGTAGGGGATCCCGGACTCGCGAGCCTGGTCGAGCTGCTCGAGGGCGTGGCGATAGCCGCCCTCCCCGTGCTTCAGCCACGAAGCGATCCGGGTGATCGTGGCGGTGCTGGCACCGGTCTCGCGGGAGATCGCGGCGTAGTGCTCGCCGGACGACAGGCGCCGGACCACTGCCCAGCGCTGGGCGAGGTCGCGCAGCTCGCCGAGCGTGCAGAGGTCGCGCAGGTAGGCGGCAGCCTCGTCCGCGTCTTCAAGACGCAGGACGGCCGCGATCAGCTCGTCGACGTCGGGGGAGCGCCAGTCGTCCATGTCAATTGGTCCCATCTGGGTGCGGGTGCTTCATGCGTCCGGCCATCACGACATGCCATCGTGTTAGTGTGCTACTATGCTAGCATGTCAGCACAACCATCGTCAACCTTCACGATCTACCCGGCGATCGACATTCGCGGTGGTCGCGTTGTCCGGCTCCGCCAGGGCGACTTCGACCGCGAGGATGTGTTCTCGACGGACCCGGCGAGCGTGGCCCGGACCTTCGCCGAGACCGGCGCGAGCTGGATCCACGTCGTCGATCTCGACGGCGCGCTGCTTGGCGGTCGACGGCAGGCCGAGGCCGTGGCCGCGATCGTGGCGTCCCTCGCGTCAGGCGAGGCACTGCCGCCCGGGGGTCCGCCGCCCTCGGGGGATCGGTCGGCGGAGCCGCTCGGCCCGAACCACCGGCCCCGTCTCCAGGTCGGCGGCGGCATTCGCGACCACGAGGCCATCGACGCCGTCCTCGCTCTTCGCGCCGAGCGTGTCGTGATCGGCACGGCGGCCCTTGCCGATCCCGCATTCGCCGGCGCGGCCGTCGATCGGCACGGTGCAGACCGGATTGGAGTGGCCATCGACGTGCGCAACGGGCTCGCGATCGGGCAGGGCTGGGTCGCCGGCGCGCGAGGGGTCCCGGTCGGTGTCGCCCTCGAACGCCTGTCCGCTGTCGGGGTCACGACCTTCGCCGTGACCGCGATCGACCGCGACGGGCTGCTCGGCGGGCCGGATCTCGCCCTTCTTGAGCGCGCCATCGACGCCACGGACGCCGCGATCATCGCGTCGGGCGGCATCGCCTCTCTCGACGACATTCGGGCCGTCCGACAGATCGGCTGCGCCGGGGCGATCGTCGGCCGCGCCCTGTACGACGGAACGCTCGACCTCGGGACCGTCCTCGCGGCCGCTGCGGCGCTTCCAGACGTTCCCGGCGAGAACCGGAGTGCGGACACCGCCGGCTGACGCGGCAGACACCGCCAGATCAGCCCGAGAGATCGACCAGTTTGCCCTGCCATGTCCCCTCGACGTGCGAATCGTCGACGTTCGCCTCATAGTCGAGCCGGCCGTCGGGGAACGTGACCGTCCAGGCGATGGCTCCGTCGTCGAACGTGTACGTCCCCGTCCCGGTCAGGGGCAGCCCGCCGACGAACGCACACCCGGCGAATCGGATGTTGTCCTGGACCGTCGCCGGCGTGACGGCGACGAAGCCGCCCTTCCGACAGCCGATCCGGAGCTCGTCCGCGCCGTCCCAGAGCACGTAGTCGGGGTCGGCGAACAGCTCGCTTTCCGTGGCGATCATCGCGTCGAGCGCATCGCCGTACCCGGCTGACGACAGCGGGGTCAGCGGGATGTACGCGTCGGCGACCTCTCCCGGACACGAGATCACCCGGGACATTGGCCGCTTCCCGGTCAGGAGGAAATCGACTACCGGCCGGTCCACGCACGACTCTCCCCGCCCGAAGGTCACGTGCGGGCCGCCCGCGGTCTCGATCAGGTAGCCGTCGGACAGGCGCTCCGCGATTGCCCGGCCCTGGCCGACCGGGGTGATTGGGTCGCCCGTGGCGGTGAGCACGAACACGGGAAACGGCGTCGTGGTGAGGGGTGCCGGCCGCGCCGCGTCGGCCGGCTGGTACGGCCAGTACAGGCACGGGAACTGGGTGGCAAAGATCTCGTCAGTCAGGAGCTCGTCGACGCCCGCTCCGTCGGCGGCGGCCAGGACGGCCGCCAGATCGCCCGGATCGGCCGTCGGCGAGACGCGGTAATCGGCGCACGTGATCGCGTGATAGCTGAAGAACGAGACGCTTCCGGTCCCGTCGCCGGTGGCGAACGAGTCGGCGAGCCTGGCCAGCGGGATCTCGTCGCCCTGGTCGAAGGCCGCGACCGCCCGCTGGATGAGCATCCGCCCAGCGGGGTCGTAGAGGAGCGAGTCGACGGCTGCCTCGATCGCGACGCTGTCGATCGGGTGCTCGCGAAGAACGCCGTCGCGATCGCCGAAGGTCACGTCGCGGGGCCGCTCGAATCGGCGCAGTGCCGCTCGGTAGGCCCGCGTCGGGTCGCTGACGTCAGCGGCGCACTCGCGGTCTTCGGCGCAGGCGGCGAGCGTGTCGGTCAGCACGGTGTCGAAGCCGTGCGCGGCGTCAGCCCAGAACGAGTTCGCCGATCGGGTGAGATCCACCGAGCCGTCGAGGACGAGGGCCGTCAGTCGATCGGGATGGAGCGCCGCATAGACCTGGGCAAGCTCGGTTCCGTAGCTCTCACCGTACAGGGCGAACCGATCGATCCCGAGGCGCTCGCGGATCGAGTCGAGGTCTTCGGCGGCCTGAGCGGTCGCGTACCGGGCGAGGTCGGCGGGAGTGGTCCGATCGGCGCCCGCCTCCCGCAGGCACGCCCCGACGAACGCCTCGGCCGCATCCGCACCCGGACGCGCGAGCGAGTACTCCGCGCCGGCCTCGGGGCAGTCTCGACCCTCCGAGGCGCCGACCCCGCGCTGGTCCCAGAAGAGGATGTCATGGGTCCGGACCAGATCCTCGTCCAGGCCCTCGAGGATCAGCCCGGCATCGTCGAGGCCGCTCCCGCCCGGACCGCCGACCGCGATCGCCAACGTCCCGATCGGTATCCCGACCGCGTGGTGGGTCGCGTACACGATCCAGATCGTGGCGGCCGACGTCGCTCCGTGATCGACCGGGACGAGCATCCCGTCGCAGGTCAGCGAGGACTGCGGGCAGGGCACGAACCAGGGATCCGGGCGGCCCGACACCACCATCGTCCCGGCCAGGAACACCAGGACCGGCGGCACGATCCGGACGATCGCCCGGCCCGGCGCATCCACGAGCGGGATGAACACCCCGAGTGCCCGCGCCGCGGCGGCTTCCCGCCACAGGATCGCGTCGCACGCCGCCCCGACGAGGATGCTCGCGACGAGCCACAGCCCGCCGTCGATGCCGCTCGCGACCCGGAGGAGGCGGGACATCTCCGCGTCGCGAGCGGCCCCGAGCCAGAGGGCCGCGACGAGACCGACCGCGGACGCCGCGACCACCGCTCCGGCAGCCAGCCACGCGACCCGCCGACCGGGCCCGACCCGGAGGTCCGACCAACCGGCTCGATCGGCGGGCACGCCCGCAGCCCGCCAGAGCAGGTCGAGGCGCCCCCTCCCGGCCGCGGCGGGCGGCCCGGCGATCACTCCGAGTTGGCGCAGCTCGGCGAAGACCGGCAACGCACCGCGCAGCCAGCGGAGCGCGAGCAGGATGCCGATCGCGACGACGCCGACG
>JALYPW010000196.1 GCA_030856145.1 Chloroflexota bacterium
CCGGTCCTGAACAGCCCCGAGGCCGTCGAGGCCCTGATCCGGGCCGTCGCCGGCGGGTCGGGCGACACCGGCGACGAGCGGGCGAGCACCTTCGCCCGCGGCCTGGCCCTCGGCGCCCTCGTCGGTGCGGCGATCGCCGGCTCGACGATCTGGCAGCGCCACCTCGCCCGCCGATCGCTGCCGACGGCAACGCCGGAACCAGGCAAGAAGGGCGGCACGCCACAGGTCTGACACGGGACTGCAACTGGTTCGCCGATGGCGTGCGGTGCGTCTGTGCCCCGCCCAGGACGACGCTCCGGGTCCGGCGAGGTCGTAACCCCGCGACGGCGACCGGTGGAGGTCCCCAGCATGCGCAGACTCTCTCGCGCGACGCTTCTTGCCGTCGCCTTCAGTCTTTCCTTCGGGCTCGCGGCCTGTGGCACGAACAACGGCACTGCCGCGCCCGGATCGCAGGCGCCCGGATCGCAGGGCGCCGGCGCAAGCGGCGGAACCGCCGCGAGCAGTGGACCGGTCAGCGGCGATCTGACGGTCTGGGCGATGGGCAACGAGGGCACCAAGCTCAAGACCCTCGCTGACGCGTTCATGAAGGACAACCCGGACGTCAAGGTCAGCGTTACCCCTGTCGACTGGGGCCAGGCCGTGGCCAAGCTCCAGACCGCGATCGCGGGCGGCACGACGCCTGACGTGAGCCAGATGGGCACCGACATGATGGGCCAGTTCGGCGCCACGGGCGCTTTCGAGACGGTGCCCGCCGACATCGACAAGAGCGCCTACTTCGAAAGCGCCTGGAACACGAACATCGTCGACGGCGCCGTCGTCGGCGTGCCGTGGTACGTCGAGACTCGGCTCCTCTACTACCGCAAGGACATCGCCGAGAAGGCCGGAATCACCGCCCCGCCCGCAACGTGGGACGACCTGAAGACCATGGCCAAGGCGATGCAGGAGAAGGGCGGTGCCAAGTACGGCATCTCGCTCGGCACGAAGAACTGGCAGGAGTACTTCCCGTTCCTGTGGTCGAACGGCGGCAACGTCGTCGACGACGCCGGCAAGCCGGTCCTGAACAGCCCCGAGGCCGTCGAGGCCCTGACCTTCTACAACTCGTTCTTCACCGAGGGCCTGACCCCGAAGTCCGTCCCCGAGGGCTTCGATATCACGCCGGCCTTCGTCAAGGGCGACTACCCGATGTTCTTCTCCGGTCCCTGGCACCTCAGCCTGATCAAGGAGGCCGGCGGCGCCGACTTCGCCAGCAAGTGGGCGATCGCGCCGATGCCCAAGAAGGCGTCCGCCACCTCGTTCCTCGGCGGCAGCAATGTCGTCGTCTACAAGAACTCCAAGAACAAGGACGCCGCCTGGGCGTTCGTCAAGTTCCTGTCTGATCCCAAGACCCAGGCCCTGTGGTACACGACCGTGACCGACCTGCCGGCCGTCCAGGCGGCCTGGGAAGACCCGACCGTGGCCGGTGACCCGAACGTGAAGATGTTCGGCGAGCAGCTCAAGGACACGAAGGCCCAGCCGGTCAGCGCGTCATGGAGCGAGGTCTCGTCGGCGATCAACGACACCCTCGAGAAGATGACGACCGGCGGCCTCGATCCGCAGGCCGCCGCCGACCAGATGCAGCAGGCAGCCGGGACCCTCGGAGCCAGCTGACGTGACGGCACCGGCACTTTCCCGGCGGAACGTCGCAGACCAGGCAACGCGCCCGGTCTCGACCCGCCGGGGCTGGCGCCAAGATCTGACGGGCTGGGCCTTCGCTGCTCCGTTCGTGATCCTGTTCGGCGTCTTCATGGCCCTGCCCATCCTGATCTCGTTCGCCCTGAGCTTTACCAGCTTCGGGCTGCGCGATCTCCAGAACCCGGTCGGGACCACGTTCGTCGGCGCGGACAACTACGTCGCCCTCCTGTCGGACGACAAGTTCTGGAAGGCTCTCTTCAACACCTTCTACTTCGTCGCGATCGGCGTCCCGCTGACGCTCGGAATCGGCCTCCTGATCGCGAGCGCCCTGAGTCGTGGCATCAGCCGATTCCGGACCGTGTTCCGGGTCGGCTACTACCTGCCGGTCATCACGAGCATCGTGGCGATCGCGGTCGTCTGGCGGTTCCTGCTCAACCCCGACGTCGGCCTGATCAACAGCCTCCTCCGCGCGGTCGGCATCTCGGGCCCCAACTGGCTCGCCAACCCCGCCCTCGCCATGCCGGCGATCATCGCGATGTCCGTCTGGCGCAACCTCGGGTTTGCGATGGTCGTCTTCATCGCCGGGCTGCAGGCCATTCCGGCGTCGCTCTACGAGGCGGCCTCGATCGATGGCGCCGGGCGCTGGCAGTCTTTCCGCTACGTGACCCTGCCGATGCTCCGGCCGACGATCCTGTTCATGCTCGTGATCACGACCATCGGCTACCTCCAGCTGTTCGAGGAGCCATTCGTCATGACGGACGGCGGTCCGCTCGACGCCACCCTGTCGGTCACGATGTACATGTACCAGCAGGGTTTCGAATTCTTCAAGCAGGGCTACGCGTCCGCGGTCGCCTACGTGCTGTTCGTGATCGTCGCGGTCATCGCATTCCTCCAATTCCGGTTCCTCCGGGAAGACGCGTGATGGAGGCTGTCCAATGACCGCGATCCAGGCTCCGACCCGTGGCCGCCCGGACGCCGATGACGCCAAGGGCGGTCGGCCCAACCAGTGGTGGATCTACCTCGGCCTGACCTTCGGCATCCTGCTGATGGTCGGCCCGTTCCTGTGGATGCTCCTGGGCGCGTTCAAGCCACAGGCGGAGTTCCTCGTCAGCCCACCGACGTTCCTTCCCAAGAACCCGACCACCGACAACTTCGGGCGCCTCTTCGACCAGCTCGACTTCCCGCGATTCTTCTTCAACTCGTCGCTCGTTGCGGTCGTCGTGACACTCGGCAACGTCCTGTTCTGTCCGATGCTCGGCTACGCCCTGGCCAAGCTCAAGTGGCGCGGCAAGCGCCTGGTCATGGGCCTGGTCCTCGCGACGCTCATGGTCCCGGCTGGGATCACCCTGATCCCGAACTTCGTCCTGATGGCGAATCTCGGGCTCGTCAACACATATCCGGGCCTGATCCTGCCGTTCCTGGTCGGGCCGTTCGGCGTGTTCCTGACCCGCCAGTTCATGTACGGCATCCCGGACGAGCTGCTCGAGGCAGCCCGGATCGATGGTGCCAACGAGTGGCGGATCTTCTGGGGGATCGTCCTGCCGATCACCGCGCCGGTCCTCGCGACCCTCGGGATCCTGACCTTCCTCGGCAACTGGAACAGCTTCCTCTACCCGCTCGTGATGGCTCAGGAGCCGGACATGTACACACTGCCGGTTGCCCTCGCCACGTTCGCCACGGGCCAGTACCAGGCGGATCACGGGATGTTGATGGCGGGCTCCGTCGTCCTCGTCCTGCCGGTCCTGATCATCTTCATCCTCTTCCAGCGCTGGATCACGGAGGGGATCGCCACAACCGGCCTCAAGGGCTGACCCGAAGAGCGGCCGGAGCAGCCGCCAGCACAGCGGCCGGAGCGGCCGACATGACAGCGGCCGGAGCGGCCGAGGATCCGGAGGAGTCGCCATGCGCAATCGCGCCCGCCGCCTGTTCAGCCTGATCGTTCTCGCCGGCCTGGTCGTCGGGGCCAGCGCGGCTCCCGCGGCCGTGTCGGGCACGGCCGGGGGCAGCCTGTCGAAGGCCCAGCAGGCCACCCTGCTCGGCTACGCCCGGACCACCTGGGCCGGGTTCGTGGCGATGACCGACGAGAGAAGCGGCCTGCCAGCCGACGCCCTCCGCTCCGACGGGGACCGCAGCGTCCAGACCTCGACGACCAACATCGGCGCCTACCTCTGGAGCACAGTCGTCGCGGAGGAGCTCGGGATCATCGGCCACGCCGAGGCCGTGACCCGCGTCCGGCAGACGATCGCGACGCTCGAGACGATGGAGCGTCACGAGCCGAGCGGCCAGTACTACAACTGGTACGACCATCGAACCGGCGCCAAGCTCACGGTCTGGCCGTCGAGCGGCGACCCACTCACGCCGATCCTGTCGTCCGTCGACAATGGTTGGCTCGCCGCGGCCCTCAAGGTCGTCTCGAGCACCGTTCCAGAGGTAGCCGACCGCGCTGCCGCCCTCTACCAGAGCATGGACTTCGGGTACTACTACCGGCCCGACGTCAACCGGATCGCGTTCCACGTGGCCCCCGACACGGGAGCCTCGCCGTGCTGCTACGACACGATCGTGAGCGAGAGCCGGATCGCGAGCTATATCGGAATCGCCAAGGGCGAGCTGCCCGCCAAGGAGTACTTCGGCGCCTGGCGGACATTCCCCGACACCTGCGACTGGAGTTGGCCGGAGACGAAGCCGCTCGGCGTGAACCGGACCTATCTCGGCGTGAACGTCTTCGAGGGCGCCTACCCATACGAGAACTTTCGGGTCGTCCCGGGTTGGGGCGGCAGCATGTTCGAGGCCCTGATGCCGACCCTCTTCGTCCCCGAGGAGACGTGGGGCCCGCGGAGCTGGGCCGTCAATCACCCGCTGACCGTCGCAGCCCAGATCCATCACGGCCTGGTCGAAGCCGAGTACGGCTACTGGGGCTTCTCGCCGGCCAACAAGCCGGAGGGCGGCTACCGCGAGTACGGCGTCGACGCGCTCGGCATGAATCCCGAGGGCTACGCGTCCAACAACGACAAGACGTTCGTCGACCGGGGCTTCGCGGGCTGTCGTGACGGCAAGCCGGATCCGGCCCCGTCGGCGTACACGAACGGTGTTGTGACGCCCCACGCAGCATTCCTGGCGCTGCGCTGGGCGCCGGATGCAACGCTGGCCAATCTGGCGAACATCCGTGAGGACTTCGCGAGCTACGACCGCTGGGGCTTCCGCGATTCGATCAACGTCGACAGCGGCGTGGTCTCGGACTTCTACCTGTCGCTCGACCAGGGCATCGTCATGGCCTCGATCGGCAACGCTCTGGGCAAGGACATCCTGCGCGATGCGTTCGCGACGAAGGACGTTCGGAAGGTCCTCCGCCCGATCATCGGAATGGAGACGTTCGGGGCCGGGCCGCGCTCGGCAGCGAAGGCCTACTTCGAGATGCGGTGACCGCGGGCTCATCGGCCCGGATCGCCTGGTTCGCCACTGGCGGCGCCCAGAGTCCGCGCGACCGACCCGCGCCGCCGATCGCGCTTCGGCCGCCGCCGCGGGTCGAGGCCGTCCGCGGCCGTGGCCAGGTCACGGTGGACTGGTCGCCGGTCGATGGCGCCATCGGCTACCTCGTGCACCGGGCACCGGCTGAGGCGGGTCCGTTCGCCCCGATCGACCAGCACACCGGCGACGTGCTCGCGGTCCCGCACGGGCCATACCTGGACACGACCGGCCCGAGCGGCGAGGACGCGTGGTATGCCGTCTCGAGCGTGGCCATGATCGAGGCCCAGGGCGAGCTGTCGCGACCGGTCCGGAGCACGCCCGGCCAGCGCGACGGGGCCGTCTCGATCACCGCCACGGCCGACCGGGTCGTGGGCCCGGTCGCCCGGCCGTGGCGTCCGATCGTCGGCTCCGAGCACCTCGCGCTCCTCCGCCGAGACGTCGGTCCCGGTGGGAGCGACGTGGGCACGGAGCTGGCCGAGGCGCTCCGGATCACCCATCGTGAGCTCGGCGTCGAGTCGGTCCGGGCCCATGCGATCCTCGACGATTCGCTCGGCGTCGTGTCGGACTCGGGCGCCGGCCTCGTCCACGACTTCGCCGGCGTCGACGACGTCCTCGAGCGGCTGCTGGCAACCGGCCTCCGGCCGGTCGTCGAGCTCTCGTTCATGCCACGGGCCCTCGCGGCGGAGCCCGACGCGACGGTGTTCGACTATCGCGCCATCATCTCGCCGCCGCGCGACCATGAGGCCTGGGCGGCCCTGGTCCGCGACCTTGTTGGCCATCTCCTCGAGCGGTTCGGCCGCGACGAGGTCCGGCGCTGGCCGTTCGAGGTCTGGAACGAGCCGAACCTGAGCCTGTTCTGGTCAGGGACCGAGTCGGATTACCTGCGCCTGTACGAGGTGACCGCCCGGGCGGTGAAGGCGGTCGACCCGACACTCCTGGTGGGCGGCCCGGCAACGGCCGCCGCCGGCTGGATCGACGACCTTCTCGCATTCTGCGCCGACCGCGATGTCCCGATCGATTTCGTGACGACGCACACGTACGGCATGGCCCCGCTTGACATGCGACCGATCCTCGAGCGCTACGGCCGGGCGGACCTGCCGCTGTGGTGGACGGAGTGGGGCGTCAGCTCGCACCACGGCGGGCCGATCAACGACAGCGCCTGGGCGGCTCCACTGGTCGCGCGCGGGATGCGTTCGGCGGCTGGGCGGATCGGCGCGCTCGCATACTGGGTCGCGTCCGATCACTTCATCGAGCTGGGCGCGGCGCCAACCCTGTTCCACGGCGGATTCGGACTCCTGACGATCGGCAACCTCCGGAAGCCGCGCTTCTGGGCGCTGGCCCTCCTGGACCGCCTGGCCGAGGACGAGCTGGAGTGCTCCGTCGAGGGCGATGGCGGCGGATCGCTGGTCGAGGCATGGGCATCCCGCGGCGCCGATGGCCGGATCGCGATCGCGGTGTGGAGCGGCACGCTCGACCAGTCCAAGGCGGATGGCGATCCGGCGCTCGATCGTGCGGTCAGCCTCGCGATCGACGGCCTTCCGGCAGGGACCTATCAGCTCCGCCATCAGCGAGTCGACGCCAGCCATTCCAACATCGTCCGGACCTGGCAGGCACTCGGGCAACCCGATTGGCCCGACGCCGCGGGCTGGGACACGCTCCGGGCGGCCGATACCCTGGACCTGCTCGAGCCCGTCCGGCCGGTGCGGGCCGACGGGGGCCGGATCGATCTCGCGTTCCAGCTGCCGATGCCGGCGGTGTCGTTCATCGAGCTCGTGCCCGATTGAGCTCGACCGACCCGAGCTCGACGCTCGTCCAGGCGCCGCCGCCGATCGTGGCCCAGCTCCGCAACGCGAGCGGCATCGCGATCGACGTGCTGGAGAATGGCTCGATCTTCGCGATCCGCCACGGCGACATCCTCGTGAACCAGGTCCTCGGCAGCCCGCTCGAAGGCGGCCTGGGCAACCTGTTCCTGCGACGTCGCAGGCGGGCCGGCATCGAGAGCCGGCCGTTGCTCGGGCCGGCGGCCGCCGGTCGGTTCCGCGCATCCGGCGGGGGAGCGGCCTGGGAGGGGTCTTTCGACGGGCTCGATTACGTCTGCACGCTGCGCCTGGCCGAGACCGACGCAACCTGGTACTGGACCGTGGCGGTGTCCAACACGACTGCCCGTCGGGTGAGCATCGACGTGGTGCTCGCCCAGGACCTCGGGATCGCCCAGGAGGCGGCCGTCCGCACGAGCGAGCTGTACACGAGCCAGTACATCGATCACACGGTCGTCGATGACGCCGCGCTCGGCCTGCTGCTGTGCTCCCGCCAGAATCTGCCACAGGACGGTGCGTTTCCGTGGGTCATGCACGGCTGCCTCGCGGGCTCCGTCGGCTACCTGACCGACGGGTTCCAGTTCCACGGCCTGGCGTCCAAGGCGTCGGGCACGCCGGCGGCGCTCACCCGCCGTACGCTGCCGAACCGAACCTACCAGTACGAGCTGGCCCTGCCGACACTCCAGTCCCGGGCCGTCTCATTGACGTCCGGGGCGTCGACAGAGATCACCTTCTTCGGAGCATTCGAGGCCGATCATCCGGCCGCCTCGGGCTCCCGGGATGTGCGTCATGCGCGTGCGGCCGGCGGCGCATTCCGGGGCCTGTCGAGCCGAGCGATCGAGCCGCCGCCGGAGCCGCGCTCGAGCAGCCTGTTCGACCGGCCGGCGCTGTTCCAGAGCGACGACCTGACGACCGCCGAGCTCGAGACGACGTTCGGCACTGACTGGCGCCACGTCGAGCGGGGCAACGGGACCCTCCGATCCTTCTTCCACGGCGACCAGCAGCACGTCGTGCTCAAGGCCAAGGAGCTCATCCAGGAGCGCCCGACGGGTCACGTCCTGCGCTCGGGCCGCGAGCTGCTGCCGAGCGACGCCACGCTGTCGGTCACGGCCTGGATGTTCGGCGTCTTCGCGTCGCAGCTGACGATCGGCAACACGTCGTTCCACAAGCTCCTCAGCGTGTGTCGCAGCCCGCTCAACGTGCTCAAGTCGAGCGGCCTGCGGATCTTCATCAGGACCGATCGCGGCGACGAGCTGCTCGGGGTGCCGTCGGCGTTCGAGATGGGTCCGAGTGGCGCGGCCTGGCTGTACCGGGACCGCCGGCTGAGCATCACGATCCGGCTGGCCGTGTCGATCGAGGAGCCCGTCTGCCGGCTGACCGTGGATGTCGAACAGGGAGGCCCGATCGAGCTGGTCATCTGCCACAACATCGTGCTCGGCGAGCATGAGTTCGACCCGGTCGGTCCCATCGTGATCCACGACGCGGACGGCAGGATCGAGCTCCGTCCGGACGCGACGAGCCTCCTTGGCCGGCGCTACCCGGAGGCGAGCTTCGCCATCACGTCCGATCCGGGTCGGATCGCCGCGATCGGTGGCGACGGCCTGCTCTATGCCGACGGCATCGAGCGCGGCGGGCCGTTTGTCGTGATCCGGACGAAGCCGCTCGAACACTTCACCGTCACGTACAGCGGCGACCTCCTGGACG
>JALYPW010000212.1 GCA_030856145.1 Chloroflexota bacterium
GCACCGTGTTCGGCGCCCATGCCCCGCGAGGTGTCCGGGCCGCGTCCGAATGGCGGCAGGTTCGGTGTCGGCGGCGCGCCTGCGGTCATCGGCCGGGAGGCGCGACGCTGATCGCGGCCGCGCTCGATCCCGACGGCGCACCCGCGTCGGCCGCCGAGCCCGGCGTGATCGTCCGGATCTCCTCCGCCACCGACCGCAGGGCGCCCGCCAGCTCCTGGAGGTCGTCGGTCGCCGGAACGAGGGCCTCGAACCGGACCCGCTCATCCGCGAACGTCTCCTCGAGCGCGGCGTCCAGGCGTGCCCGGGCGCGCGAGATGAGTTCGACCATCGCCGCCTCGCCGAACAGCGCGCCGAGCAGCTTCTGGTTCAGGAACGCGGTCGCAGCCGCCACCCCGACCTCGGTCCCGGTCAGCCCGGCCGTATGGATGAACGTCGCGAGCATCACGCCGACCCCGAGCGCGTTGACCCCGATCGACGCCCCGCGGGCCAGCTTGCGCTTTCCCTCACCGGTCGCCGCGATGTCCTCACCGATCGACGCGATCCAGCCCTCCAGTCGCGTCCGCAGACGGTCGTCGAAGCCGGCCGAGACATCCCACAGGTCGCTCCGCTCGCCGATCGCCTCCGAGACCCGCGGCTCGTCCGCCCAGCCGGTCGCAGTCCGCCGGGCGGCCTCGGCCGCGTGCTGCCGGACGACCGTGACGAGGTCGTCGGTCGTCGCCTCGCGGACCTCGACCACGGGAGCGGTGGTCGGCCGGAAGACCGCCGCGATCGCCCCACGGATGGCCCCGATCCCGCGCGAGAACAAGCGAGTCACGTCGTCCGCCCCGACATAGCGCTGCCAATGCCGGAGCGCCTCGTCGCGCAGGAACGTGCCGCGGGCTAGATCGGCGCGCAGGGCAGCGAGCTCGCGCTCGTGATCGGTGGCGACCGTGCGCCGGAGGGCCGCGACGTCGATCTGCTCGTGGGCGACGTCGTCGGCGACACGGCTGACGAGCGGCCCGGCTCCGGCAACGGACCCGGCCAGGGCCTCGGCCGCGAGCGCCCGGCGGCCGTCGGCGTCGGCACGCAGGCCGTCGATCCTGGTCCGGATCGGCGCCACCGCCGCAGCGTCGAGTGCCTCGCGCTCGGGGTCGAGGGCTCCCTCGGCGATGCCGGTCACCTCGAGCTCGGCCGCGAAGCCCGCGTCGCCGAACAGCCGCCGGACGTCGTCGAGGACCACGGTCCGGTCGTCGCCCGAGGGCGGCAGGCGGTTGACGATCACGACGATCGGTAGGCCCCGCTCGCGAACCCGGCCCAGGACCGTCCACGGCACGCGGTCGGCGTAGCGGGTCGCGGTCGTGACAAAGATGGTGAGATCCGCAGCCTCGACGAGCTGGTCGGCGAGCTCGCGGTTGGCGTGCTCGATCGAGTCGACGTCGGGCGCGTCGACGAGGACAAGCCCGGCCGGGAGATCGGGGTCGGCGATCGTCTCGAGCCGGTCCGGCCCGAAACCCGCCAGCGCCCCGGTCCGGAGCGTGGCGAGATCATCGGGATGGGCGAGCGCGATCGCGGTCCGGGTCGTTGGGCGGAGGACACCGGTCCGGCTCGCGGCGCGACCTGCCAGCGCGTTGAACAGGCTGCTCTTGCCGGCGCCGGTCGGCCCCAGGAGGAGGACGAGGAGAGGAGCGTCGAGGCTTGCCGCACGGACCCGGAGATGGCCCGTGGCGTGATCGCGAAGCTGGACGGCACGGGTCCGGGCGGCTTCGGTCGACGGCCCGAGCGCGAGGCGGCGCTCGGCTAGGGTCGCAAGGCGCTCGACGAGCGCGCGAAGATCTGGCCGCTGATCGGTCATGCGTCGAGCGTAGGCCGCGACGCTGGCTCGTCGGGCGTCGGCGGCGGTCCGACGCCTATCGGACCTGTTGCACCTGCGGCCGTGAGCCGCTCCCTCGCGGGTGAGCGGCCGCGGCGGTCACATCCGTTTGAGCGGATCGGGACTCGGATCGACGACACCCGGCGGCGGCCCCGGAAACCTCGGCCGGAACTGGCTGATCGTGCCGTTGAAGGCCCTCTGCGAGCGCATGCCGAGGAGGACGGCGGTCACGATCCCCACGACGACGGCCGCCACGGCAACGCCCGTCCCGGCGAACCCGATCCGGCTCAGAGCGGCCCACGTGATCACGGCGGCCAGCACCGCATCGACGACCGCGATCATCCCGGGCATGGTCACGAAGAAGTGGGCGATCGTGTAGCGCACGTCGCCGGTCAGGCCGAAGCTCCGCCCGATCCCGATCGCGTCGTCCGTGTAGCCCGATGTCAGTCGCTCGGCGACGGCCGGCACGATCGACACGTAGGCGTGCCGGATCCGGTTCATGCCGGCCACCCACAGCGCGTCCTCGCGGTTCGAGTCGTCGAGCCGGAAGAAGGTCGCGACGCCCACGAACAGCGTCACCGGGAGGAGGATCAGGGCGAACCCCAGGAAATCCGGGCTGGCGGTCCCCATCAGGCTGAGCGCCACGACGGAGGCCGACAGGAGCGACAGGAACAGCCCGGCCCGGGCAAACGACTCGGTCCAGATCAGCGAGCGATTCGCGAGAAGGCTCCAGTGCTCGGTCGCCAGGATCTGGAGCGTCCGCGGATCGTCGAGGCCCGACGCTCCCGGCGGCGTCGCGTCCGGCCGGAACGGGAGACCGACGCCGGGCTCGGCGGGTGACGATGGCCGTTCGTACATCGGGTGATCTCCTCGGTTCGCCAGGCCGTGACATCGGCACCGCGTCCGGTCGAGCGGCGTGTCCGTCCGGGTGATTGTCGCGTTGACAGCGGATCGCGTGTTGGCCACGATGCGCGCCATGCATGATTCCATCATCTCCATCCGCGTGACGCACGGCCAGCAGCAGCCCCCGACGAGGGTCGGCTCGGCCTGACGAGAGTGCGCCCGAGCGGCGCCTTCGCTCATCCACCGCCCTCGGCTCGGACCGGGGGCGTTTCGTTGTCCCGCAGCCCTCCCGATCCGCGCCGGCGGCACCAGCCTCGGAGCACTCACGATGGATCCCACATTCTTCATCCGCGGGCTCGCGGTCGGCTTCACGATCGCGGCCGCCGTCGGCCCGATCAGCCTCCTGACGATCCGCCGGACGATCGCCCACGGCCGCGGCTACGGCCTCGTGTCCGGGCTCGGCATCGCCGCGGCCGATGCCACGTACGGCGCCGTCGCGGCGTTCGGCCTGACGGCCGTCACGTCGGTCCTCGTCGATGCCTCGACGGAGCTCAGCCTGGTCGGCGGCGCCGTCCTCGTCTGGCTCGCGATCCGGACGATCCGGGCCCGGCCGGGCGATTCCCCAGCGTCCGCCGCGGAGCGGCCCGGCTTGGCCGGTGCTTTCCTGTCGATCTACGGCCTGACGATGACGAACCCCGCGACCATCCTGTCGTTCGCGGGGATCTTCGCCGGGCTCGGACTTGCCGGCGGGAACGGCGTCGATGCGGCCGTTCTGACGCTCGGGGTCTTCCTCGGCTCGAGCCTGTGGTGGGTCGTGCTGACCTCGATCGTCAGCCGGGTTCGCGGCCGGATCACGACCCGGGTCCTGACCTGGATCAACCGTCTCTCGGGGGCCGTGCTCCTCGTCTTCGGCGTGCTGGCGGTCGTCCACGCCGTGCGCGTCGCGACCGGCCAGATCTGAGCGCGACGTCCGATCGGAGCCAAAGCCCGTAGCATTCGACGATGCCCGATCCAGCCCGTCCCGAACGCCCCGGCCTGATCGCGATCATCCCGATCGGGATGATCGACGGGGCGAAGTCGCGGCTCGGCGCCGTCCTCGACGCCGAGGAGCGGTTCGACCTGACGATGCGACTTGCCCGGACGACGATCGCGGCCGCCGTGGCGGCGCGGCGGGTCGACCAGGTCCTCGTGATCACTCCTGACGACGCGATCCGCACCCTGGCCGACACATTGGGCGCGCGCCCGATCCTTCAGCG
>JALYPW010000214.1 GCA_030856145.1 Chloroflexota bacterium
CTGCTGCCGCCGCACGCGGCGACGAATGCGGCGACTGCGAGGCCGATGGCGACGAGTGACAGCGGGCGGTGCGAGTGGTTCATGATCGGGCGCTCCGTGCGGTGGTGGTTCATCGACCGTCACCTTCGTCGTGGTGGATCGCCGTCCGATCGCCGTCCGGTAACGGTTGGGTCACGGGCAGGCGGAGCTGGATCTCGAGGCCTCCCTCCGATCGATTCCGGGCGAGGAGGTCGCCGCCGAGCAGGGCAGCGTTCTCGGCCGCGATCGCAAGACCGAGCCCGCTTCCTCCGCGGCGCGACGGATCGGCCATGTAGAAGCGCTCGAAGATCCGCTCGAGACGACCCGGCGGGACACCTGGCCCGCGATCGAGCACGGCAACCGTGACCTGATCGGCGGTCGCCCGGAGCCGGACCACCACGAGGGCGCCGGGCGCGTGCTCGCGGGCGTTGTCGAGGAGGTTGGCGAGGATCCGCTCGAGCCGGCGCGGCTCGCTGTCGATCACGATCCGATCCTCCGGCAGCTCGAGGGCGGCATCGGGGTGGCGGGCGGCCGCGACGCCCCGAACGACCCGGCCGAGATCGACCGGCTGAAGCCGGACCTCCTCCCCTGCCGCGTCGAACCGGGACAGCTCCATCAGGTCCTCGACGAGGTCGCGCATCCGGCCGATGTCCTGGACCACGAGCTCGCCGGTCCGGCGCGCCACGGGCGGCAGGGAGCCGAGGTGGTCGCGCAGCAGGGATGCCTCGGCGACGAGCGCGGTGACGGGCGTCCGGAGCTCGTGCGAGACGTCGGCCACGAAGCGCCGGTTCTGGGCCTGGGCGGCTTCGAGCCGAAGGATAGTTTCCTGGAGCGAATCGGCCATGCGGTTGAAGCGGTCGGCCCAGACCCCGAACTCGTCGTTCGAGGTCACCGGCACCCGAGCGGACAGGTCGCCGCGCTCGATCCGCTCCGCCGCCCGGCTTGCCTCATCGACCGGGGCGAGGACGCCGCGGGCGACGACCCGGGCCGCGACGACCGCGAGGATCACGGCCACGAGCGCCCCGATCGCGAGGGCGAGCCGGAGTTGGCCGAGGGCGAGCTCGATGCCGCTCACGTCCCGGATGAGGTAGATCTCGGGACCGTTGCCGCCGGCCCGCCCGCCGAGGATCAGGCTCGGCGTGCCCTCGACGTCCTGCCACGAGTAGGCGACCTGGCCGTCGGCGACGAACCGGCGGACGCTGGCGGGAATGGTCTCGAGGGTGCCCTGGAGCGTCGTCGGGTCGTAGCTGGGCACGCCACCGACGGGGACGATGACCGACTGGAGCCCGCGGAACTTGAACGCGGCCGCGAGATCCGCGAGCTTCTCGGGCGTTGGCGCGTCGCCGAGGATCGACGGGGCGAGGACGGACAAGTCGAAGCGGGCCTGGTCGCGAGCGTCGTCCAGGGCCTGCTGGTGGAGCCGGGCGTCCACGAACAGTGAGGCCGCGAGGCCGAGGACCGCCGCGGTCACGACGACAAGGGCGACGATCGTCGCTGTCAGCCGGGCGCGGACGCCGCGGATCATCGGCCCTGGGCCGAGCCGCCGGCCCGGGCGGCGGACGACGGTATGGCGGGCGAAGGCGGCGGCGCGTTCAGCGGACGGCCTTGTAGCCGGCGCCGCGGACCGTCTGGATCAGCTCGGGCGCGGCCGGATCGGCCTCGATCTTCGCCCGCAGGCGCTGGATGGCGACGTCGACGAGGCGCGAGTCGCCGAGGTAGTCGTAGCCCCAGACCCGGTCGAGGAGCGTGTCGCGGGTCAGGACCTGGCCGGCGTGGCGGACGAGCTCGAGAAGGAGGTCGAACTCGGTCCGGGTCAGCGAGATGGGCTGGCCGCCACGGCTCGCGACCCGGCCGGCGACATCGATCTCGATCGGGCCCAGGCCCAGCTCGTTGGTCTCGCCGGCGGAGCCGCCCGCCCGGCGCAGCGCGGCCCGGATCCGGGCGATCAGCTCCGGCACCTCGAACGGCTTGCGGACGTAGTCGTCGGCGCCGGCCTCGAGCCCGACGACGACGTCCATCGTGTCGGCCCGGGCGGTGAGCATCACGACCGGCACGGTCGAGGTCCGGCGGATCTGGCGGCAGACCTCGTAGCCGTCGAGGCGGGGCAGCATGACGTCGAGCAGGACGAGGTCGTACGGATCGGCCCGGAAGCGATCGAGGCCCTCGACGCCGTCGGCCGCGGTCGTGACCGCGAAGCCGGCCGCCCCCAGCCCGATTGCGGTCACCTCGCGAATCGACGGATCATCCTCGACGAGCAGAATCCGGGTGTCTATCACGCTCCGTCGCGCCTCCCTCGATTGTCGGCCGAGCGGCCGTGCTGGCCCCGAGGATAGCGACCGCCACCGACCAGCGACGGGCCCGGGGCCCCTCGCGGGTTACCGATGTGTCGCGGCTGGTGTCGAGGCTTCGGGGTTCGGCCGAGTTTGGGTGACGGCTACGAGAGGTCCACGACCAGACCGCCGGTCGCCACCCCGATCCACTCGCGGTAGCTGCGGCGTGCTGCAGTGCGAGAGGCTTCGGGATCGGTGCCCGGCCACAGGTGGGTCAGGACCAGCCGCGCCGCACCCGCCTGATTCGCTTGTCGGCCGACCTCCAGCGCACTGTTCAGGCTGCCCGACGAGGCGGGAGGCACGGCCTCCACGAATGTTGCCTCCGCGAGGAGGAGTCCGTGCCAGCCGCAAGCTCCACGAGGTCGTCGCTCGGACCGGCGTCGCCCGTGTAGGTGATGGACCGTTGGTCCGCGCTTGCGTGGCCGCCGGCTGGCGGCGCCTGCAGCGGCTATCTCAGGCAGTCGGTGGCTTGTACGCCGCGAGGGCGGTGCCAGCCTGCTTGACGATGGCTGCCTGCTCGTCCTGGTCGAAGATCTGGTGGCTCTCGACCCTCACGATGGCACCAGCCGCACCGACCGCCACAGCCAGCGCTGCGCCGGTCACGCCGTCGGGCAGGTTCGAGATCAGGAAGCCGTCATGCTCTCCTGTCATCCAGTAGAACGCTTCCTGCGTGCCGCCGAGCGATTCGACGAGCGCTTTGCCTGCGGCGGAGCGGTCGCTCGGGCGATCAATCATCGCTTTCGCCGACGCGCCCGTGTACGAGAAGAATGTGATGAACCTGGGCATGTGCAAGTCTCCTTCTGGTGGCGCGTCACGCCGCTGGGCCGGAGGGTCGATCTCGCCAGCGACGGTGCAGAACGGTCGGAGCGACGTTGACGACGCCGCGCTAGTGGGAACCGGAACGGTCCCATTGCCTCCCTCGGGGCTGTCGAAGTGTGCGCGCCTTGGCCGGGAAAGGGTAGGGGTGTCTCAGTCGGGGCTCCTGTCGCAACCGAGGCTCAGAAGTCTCGCGGCGGCGGCCCGGCGCTCGCTGCGCTGTAGGGCGCGGTGAATGCGCCGGAGGTTCTGATGGAGACGGCAGGCCGCACCATTGGGTTCGCGACGTCCCGATCAGCGGTTCAGGCGAGCCGTATCTCCGCCCTCGCGGCCAAGGCCGACGGAGGATCTGATGTGAGGAAGGCCGATGCGCCCGCGGGGCACCAGAAACTCCGCCGAGACTAGCCGGGGCGGTTGGAGCGGGCGAGGCGCTCGCCCGGCAGTTGCTCGAACGTGCGTGGGTCCGACGGGCGATCGTTATTGCCACGGTATCCGTTGCCACTCGAACTGCGGCCACGATCGTCGCGGCCTTGGCCGGTCCGCTCAGCGGTCCAGTTCGGGCGTGGGCCACCGCTGTTGCCGATACCGCTGCCGGCCGGGGCCGGGCGACGCTGGCCATGCTGGCCCGGTCGCGGACCGCCGCTGTTCGGGCGCCGACGCGGGCCGGGGATGCCGCCACCGCGGTTGATATCGGAGCCGGGCGCACCCGGCCGAGGACCGTCGCGCCGCGGCCCCTGGCTACGGTCGGGGCCATCGAACGACTGGCGGATCGGGCCGTGGTTCGTGACGATCGGGCCGCGGTCGCGATGAGCGGCTGCTCCACCGCGATGACCGATCGGGATCGGGCGGGGACCGACGCCACGGGCTGGGTTCTGGAACCGCGGACCGGCCGACCGCTGGCGGATCGGCTCGGCCCGGATCGAGCGATCGGGCTCGAAGCCCGGAATGACCTCGCTCGGGATCGCATGGCCGACGAGCTTCTCGATCTCGCGCAGGAGAGGCCCCTCGTCGACGCAGACCAGCGAGATCGCGTCGCCGGTCTTCTCGGCTCGGCCGGTCCGGCCGATCCGGTGGACGTAGTCCTCGGGGACCATCGGCAACTCGTAGTTCACGACGTGGGGCAGGTCCTCGATGTCGAGTCCACGCGAGGCGACCTCGGTGGCGACGAGGATCGCCACCCTGCCGGCCTTGAAGTCGTCGAGCGCCCGGACCCGCTGTCCCTGGCTCTTGTTGCCGTGGATGGCCGCGGCGCCGATCCCGTCACGGCCGAGCTGCTCGGCGAGGCGGTTGGCACCGTGCTTGGTCCGGGTGAAGACGAGGGCCTGCTCGACCCGCCCGCTCCGGATCAGCTCGGAGAGGAGCTCGCGCTTCCGCTCGCGGTCGACCGGGTGGACGATCTGGGTGACGAGCGCCGTCTCGGTGTTCCGAGGGGTGACCTGGACCATCGCCGGGTCGCTGAGGATGCCGCCGGCGAGGTGCCGGATCTCGTCGGAGAACGTGGCCGAGAAGAGGAGCGTCTGGCGCTCACGCGGGAGGAGGGCCATCACCTTGCGGATGTCGCGGATGAAGCCCATGTCGAGCATCCGGTCGGCCTCGTCGAGGACGAGGATCTCGAGCTTCGACAGGTCGATATTGCGTTGGGCGATGTGGTCGAGGAGTCGGCCCGGCGTCGCGACGACGATCCCGGGTCCGGCGCGCAGGGCGCGGATCTGGGGCTCGTAGCCGACGCCGCCGTAGATCGCGACCGAGCGGATCCGGCGATGGACGCCGTAGGTCCGGACGCTCTCCTCGACCTGGAGCGCGAGCTCGCGGGTCGGGGTCAGGATCAGGACGCGGATCGGGGAGTGCGGGATGCGTGGGTCGCGGCGCGGCCCGGAACCGGGGGCGCCGCCGGCGTTGGGGCCGGCGACCGGCTCGGGGGCGCCGTTCGCCTTCCAGCCGGGCGAGCGCTCGGCGTTGAGGAGCTGGAGGATCGGCAGCACGAAGGCGGCGGTCTTGCCGGTGCCGGTCTGGGCGCCGGCGAGGATGTCGCGTCCGGCGAGGACGAACGGGATCGCCTCGCGCTGGACGGGGGTGGGTTCGGTGTAGCCCTGGTCCGCGACGGCGCGGAGGAGCTCGGGGGTCAGCCCGAGGGCATCGAAGGACATGGGAGACGGGACTCCTGACGGGGCCCTCCCGCTGTGCGATGCGGGGCCCGGTCAGGGCACGGTGTGGACATTCGGGGTCGAGCGGTTTCGGGGACCGGGGCGCTGACCGGAGCGCCCATCGAACACGATGAGGAGCGTAGGGTAGCCGATCGTCGGAACGGTGTCGAACGCCTGTCCGGTTCCGAGCGCGGGCGGCGTCGCGGAACGCGCGCCGACTTCAGCCCGTGCGGCGACGAGTCTGCGGCCCGGCCGCTGACGCCGGGGCGACCACCGAGCGCCAGGGACCGGCGATCGTGTCGAGTTCCGCGGCGCCGAACCCGTGACGCAGGACGAGGCCGTGGATCGCCCGAGCGAGCGTCCGGCGAGCCTGACCGGATGCCGCCGCGGGCAGGGCGGCGACCGCATCCCGCTGGGCGAGTGACGATGACACCCGCAAACCGTCGTCGTCGTTGGCGGACAGGCCGCGTGGCCACGGCAGGTCCATCCGCAGACCGGCCCGACCCGCTGCCTCCGAGAGTCGACCGAGCTCCGTCACCTCGAGGCCCGTGAGTCGGCCGATTGCCGCGGCGACCGCTGGCGTGTTCGGGCCGTAGCGCGGCTGATCGACCGCGGCCTCCCAGCCGCGGGCGAGCCGCTCGCGGACACGTTCGCGGAACGGTTCCGAGAGGTGCTCGTCCAGGAATGGAGCGAGGAGGAGCTCGTAGGCAAATCCGACGGCCGCGTCTCGGGTCGGAGCGTCCCAGCGGGCCCGGGCCGGCAGCACGTCCTGGACGCGTCGCTCCACGGAGTCCAGTGACGCGAGGCGCTCCTTGGGCAGGAACCGCGCGATCGAGGCGACGAACGCGATGGGCTGGGTCTCGGCGAGCGTCAGCCGGTCCAGCTCGTCGGGGCTCAGGCGGGCAATCCGCTCGAGGTGACGTGCGAGCGCTTCCTCGGGATCGATCGGGCGACGCCTGACGGGACGTCGCGCAACGGGCACGTCGTCGTGACCGCGGCCACCGCCGCGAACGGGCCGGCCGTCGCGCAGGCTGCCGGAGCGGGCTGGCTGAGGATGGCGCTCCCGGTCGTAGCGAGCCCGAAGATCGGGATCCGACAGCCAGTCGTGGGCGACATTGATCCGCTTCGCAAGGGTGTTGGCGGCCGGCCCGGCAATGTCCGGGTGATGGCGCTTCAGGAGCGCCCGCCAGGCGACCTCGACGGCTTCGTACGAGGCGTCGACGGGCAGCTCGAGCCGGGCATAGAGGTCGTCGGGCGGGAGAAGCGGGCGGGGTGGCATCGCGCCCTCATGCTACCGAGCGCCCAAAGGGGCCCGTCAGGAGCCGCGGATCAGCGCCTCGACATCCTCGATCGAGCGGCTGGAGCGCTCGCCGGTCGCCCGGTTCGTGACCTCGATCCCGCCCGCGGCCAGCGATCGCGGCGAGACCGTCAGGATCCAGGGCATGCCGAGCATCTCGGCGTCGGTGAACTTCACGCCCGGCGACTCGTTCCGGTCGTCGTACAGGATGTGGCGCCAATAGCCGGCCGCCTCGCCGACAGCGTGGAGCCGCTCGGCGATCTCGGCGACCTGGGGATCCTTGTTCGCGCCGATCGCGACCAGATGGGCGGCGTACGGCGCGACCTCCTCGGGCCAGACGATCCCCTTCTCGTCATGGTGGTCCTCGACGATACAGGCGACGTTCCGCCCGACCCCGATCCCGTACGAGCCCATCACGATCGGGTGCTCCTTGCCGTCCTCGCCGAGGTACCTCGCCCCGGCGGCGTCGGTGAACTTCGTCCCGAGCTTGAAGATGTTGCCGACCTCGATCCCGTTGCGCAGGATCACGGGCTTGCCACAGGTCGGGCAGGGATCGCCGTCGCGGGCGTTCGTGATGTCGGCGGTCACGTCGGCGGCGAAGTCGCGACCGACGTTGACGTTACGGACGTGGACGCCGACCTTGTTGGCGCCCGCGACCAGGTTCGGCGAGCGCGCGACGAGTTCGTCGACGACGACGGTCGTGTCGTGGGCCCCGATCGGCGAGCCGTAGCCGGGCTCCATCCCCGCCGCCTTGATCTCCTCGACGGTGGCCGGTCGGAGGCCGGTGCTCGCACCGACTGCGTTCGAGAGCTTCGTCTCGTTGACCTCGAGGTCGCCGCGGACGATCGCGGTCACGAGCCGGCCGTCGCCGGTCACGAAGAATGCGGCCTTTGCGGTCCGCGTCTCCGGGATGTCCAGGAAGCGGGCGAGGGTCGCGATCGTCGTCGTCCCGGGCGTCGCGACCTCCTCGAGGGCGGCCGGTTCCTCGGCCTCGGGCGCCGCGTGCTCGATCCTCGCAACCTGGCGGTTGGCCGCGTAGCCGCACGCCTCGCACAGGACGAGGACGTCCTCGCCGGCCGGGTTCAGGACCATGAACTCGTGGGCCCCGCTGCCGCCCATGATCCCCACGTCGCTGCTCACGGCGACGGTCTCCAGCCCGAGCCGCTCGAAGGTCCGGACGTAGGCGTCGTACTGGGCCTGGTAGCTGACGTCGAGGCCGGCCTCGTCGCGGTCGCAGCTGTAGGCGTCCTTCATCACGAACTCGCGGACCCGGATCAGGCCGGCCCGGGCACGGGGCTCGTCGCGCCACTTCGTCTGGAAGTGGTAGACCATCATCGGCAGCTGGCGATACGACTTCACGATGTCGGCCAGGAGGATCCCGACGACCTCCTCGTGGGTCATCGCGAGGACCATGTCCCGGCCATTGCGGTCCTTGAACCGGGTCAGCTCGGGCCCGATCGCGTCGTAGCGGCCGCTGGCCCGCCAGACGTCGGCCGGGTGAACGACCGGCATCTCCATCTCCTGGCCGCCGATCCGGTCCTGCTCCTCGCGGATCACCTGTTCGACGCGGTCATTGACCCGTTTGCCGAGGGGCAGCAGCGAGTAGATCCCGGAACCGAGCGGTCGGATGTAGCCGGCCCGGAGGAGGAGCCGATGCGACGCCATCTCGACGTCCGCGGGGTCGTCGCGCAGGGTCGTGAAGAACAGCTGGGAGAGACGCATCCGCGAAGGATACCGGCCCGCGCCACCGCCGCGGGCGGAGCCGTGGCCTGGGCCGCCCTACCTGTTGATCTCGCCGTTCCTCTGATCGTCGCGCGCAACCAACGCGCCGCTGACGAGCTCGACGGGACCCGCCACGAACGACTCCCACGGCGGCCGGCGTCGGCCATCGCCGAGCTCCAGCCAGCGGATCGCATAGGCGACCCGGACAGGTCCCGGCGGCTGGACGGGATCGGCGGCGGTGCCCGGGCTCGCGGTCGGCCCGGTGCGATCCGCGGGCCCCGAGCACTCGCCACGCGTCACGGCGATCGATGCCTCCCTCGAGAACGATGCGATCAGCGCCTGGCGCGACCGGATCGGAGCAAGCTGGGCCCGGGTCCGATCGACCTCGCGGGCGAACGGGGTGCCCAGCCAGCGTCGCGGCAGGTCGACCGGCTCGGCCGTCCGGACGACGACGTCGAGGGCGAGTCGCGCAAGCTCATGGCGCGGATCCGGGATGTGCGGCTCGATGCCGACCGGCGCCGCCGCGGCGGCGGTGAACGTCGGGCGC
>JALYPW010000259.1 GCA_030856145.1 Chloroflexota bacterium
CCCATCGCGGGCGTTGCGGTCTGCGCGCCCTCACTCACGCACCTGCGGGTGCGCTCGATCGGGTGCTCGCCCGCGCCTTCGCGCTGGACCACCTCAGCGCCGAAACCTCGGTTCGGTCACGGATCGAGTAGGATCCGTCGACGGCTTACCCCGGCCGCGAGGGTTTACTGACAGGGGGAGGCCGGAACGCCGGCCGCACGGAAGGGAATCTGACATGGCACACGGCAAGAAGTACCTCGAGGCGGCGAAGCTCGTCGAGCGCGACCGCATCTACAGCCCCGAGGAAGCGGCCGGGCTGGCCAAGGAGACCGCTTACGTCTCGTTCGACTCGACCGTCGAGGCCCATCTCCGCCTCGGCGTCGACCCGCGTCACGCCGACCAGATGGTCCGCGGCACCGTCGTTCTCCCCCATGGCACCGGCAAGGTCGTCCGGGTCGCCGTCTTCGCCCAGGGCGACAAGGCCCAGGAGGCCCTCAAGGCCGGCGCCGACGAGGTCGGAGGCGAGGACCTGGTCAAGAAGATCGAGGCCGGCTGGCTCGACTTCGATGTCGCCCTCGCCACACCCGATTCGATGGGCATGGTCGGCAAGCTCGGCAAGATCCTCGGCCGGCGCGGCCTGATGCCGAACCCCAAGGCCGGGACGATCACGTTCGACCTCGATCGGGCCGTCCGCGAGGTCAAGGGCGGCCGGGTCGAGTTCAAGGTCGACAAGTCCGGGATCATCCACACGGCGTTCGGCCGCTCGAGCTTCGAGGCCGAAGCGCTCGTCGCCAACCTCGCGGCGCTCATCGACGCCATCAACCGGGCCAAGCCCGCCGGCGCCAAGGGTCAGTACCTCAAGGGCCTGACGATCGCGACGACGATGGGCCCGGGCATCCGGGTCGACCTACCGGCGGTTCTCGCCGCGGCCGCTGCCGCCTGACCGCCGGCCACCATACGCGGTGACGGTCACGCCCTCCGGGCGCGATGGGTTGCCACAACTGAAGATCGACGGGACAGCCAGAGACAGCCTGCGTCCTCGGACCGCGTCGCTCCAACGGAGCGTCACGGTCGGGACTTGATCCACCGGTCCGGATCGATCGCCGCAGGGCGGTCGGGGACGACGGTGAGCACGCCGAGGCAGGATCCGTGCACCACCCAGCGGTGGTCGCGCCCCTGCGTTCAAGGCCAGCCGAAAGGCGCCGTCGCAGGGGCGTCGCGGTCTCCGGACCGCGACCGCGCCACCGCCGCGCACCGGCCGTGCGCCAAGAGCTGGAGGGCACCATGCCCACAGAGGCCAAGCGAGAGACGGTCGCCGCGCTGCGCCAGGCACTTGCCGGCAGCCGGACGCTGATCGTCTCCGAGTACCGCGGCCTCAGCGTCAAGGAGCTTGCGGAGATCCGGCGCGCCCTGCGCAAGCAGGACGTGAGCTACCGGATCGTGAAGAACCGCCTGATGCGGATCGCCGCCCAGGACTCGATCGGGGAGGCGCTCAGCCCGCTCCTGGTCGGACCGACAGCGATCGCGTTCGGTGACGACGAGTCGGCGACCGCCAAGGCGGTCCTCGATGCCACGCGCGCCTACAAGCAGGTGACCGTCACCGGCGGTGTGCTCGGCGATCGGGCGATCGACGCCGATGGCGTCAAGAGCCTGGCGACCCTGCCGTCGCGCGAGGTCCTGCTCGGCAAGCTCGCCGGCGGGATGCAGGCACCGATCGCCACGCTGGCCGGCCTGCTCGTGGCCAACATCCGCAATCTTGGCTACGCGTTGAGCCAGGTCCGCGACCAGAAGGCCCAGTCCGAGGCCGCGTGACCCGCGCCCTCGCAACCAACCCGTTCGAATCACTCACTCGCCCGGTCTCTGACCGCGGCACCCGACAAGGAGATCTGACATGGCGGTCCTGACCCAGGACGACCTGCTCGAGTCCATCGACAAGATGACCGTCCTCGAGCTGTCCGAGTTCATCAAGCGCTTCGAGGAGCGCTACGGCGTGACGGCGGCGGCGCCTGTCGCGGCTGCGGCGGCCCCGTCAGCCGGCGGCGGCGATGCCGGCGTGGTTGCGGCGCCCGAG
>JALYPW010000267.1 GCA_030856145.1 Chloroflexota bacterium
GGATCGGGAACGGCAGGGAGCCGAACTGGAGGACCGTGACGAGCTCGGTCGCCTCCTTGAGGGGGTAGCCGCCGATCCCGTCCTGGCTGATCTGGACGTTGCCGCCGGGGATCGCATTCTGGATGACCGGAGCCGAGATCACGCTGCCGTCGAGAACGATCGCGAAGTACTTTCCGATGTTCTGGCGGGTGTATTCCTCGAACAGGCTGGCGCCGGTGGACTTCAGGTTGAACGTGACGACGCGCTTGCCCGTCTGGTCCGTGGCGATGGCCGCGCTCGACAGCTCCTCGCCCGAGAAGAGGGTCGGGAACTGGGCCGGGTCGATCTTGTCGCCGGCGTTCTTCGTCACGGAACCGAGGGGCACGAAGTCGAGCCGTCCGGTCTGGCCGACGAGACGGCGCACGGCGTTCGGGTCCGAGACGCCGGGCAACTCGACGACGACCCGGTCGCTGCCCTGGGTCGTGACGACGGGCTCCGACACGCCGGTCGCATTGACCCGGTTCTCGATGATCCCGCGGATGACGTCGAGGTCCTCAGGACGCGGGATCCGGTCGCCGGCCTGCTTGGCCTGGTACTCGACGCGCAGGCCGCCCTGTAGATCGAGGCCGAGCTTGGTCTCGAGGACCCGGTTCTCGCAGGTGGAGGGATCCGGCACGGAGATGCCTGGAACGAAGTCGATGATGAGGGCGAGGAGCCCGATGATCAGAATCAGGTAGGGACCGGTCTTGCGCATGCGCGGCGGATCATACAGGAAAGGCCCCGGCCGCCCGGTGCCCGACTCCCTCCCCGCCCTGCCAGGCCCGTGGCATTCTTCCTCGGACCACGCCCCTCGCCTGCGACGACCTCTCGCCCGCGACGCCCTCTGATTTTCCCGCGCAATTCTCGCCGGGCGAGCGTATCGGACACGTTTGACCCGCCGACGGCCCAGAAATGTGCGGCTGTATCGCCCCACGAGCCTGATCTGCCCGAATGTCGGCCGTCCGACCTCTCAGAAGGCCGACCTTGCTTGATACGCTCGCGGGGCGAGATCAAGCGGCGGGTGATCGCCAGTGAACGGCCTGTGGGCATGATGTGCCCATGGCGACACGGGAGCGGCGGCTCGATCGAGCACGGCGGCTGGCACGTCGGGCGCTGCTGATGATCGGCGACGAGTTCCGTGAGGCACGGACCCAGGCGGCCCTCACCCAGGGCGAACTCGGCGCCATCGTCGGCATCTCACCGGCCGAGATCAGTCGAATCGAGCGTGGCCGATCGCCGCACGTGGCGTACGAGACGCTGGTGCTGCTGGCTGCCGCGCTCGGCCTGGACATCCCGCTGCGCGCCTATCCGAACGGCGATCCGGTGCGAGACGCCGCCCAGCTCGCGTTGCTGGCGCGCCTTCGCGCACTCCTCCCGACCGGACTGCGCCACCCGACCGAGGTCCCGCTAGGGATTCCGGGTGACCTCCGGGCGTGGGATGAGGTCGTCGAGGGGCAGGGCTGGTCGCTCCCGACCGAGGCCGAGACCCGGATTCGAGACGTCCAGGCCCTCTGCCGGAAGCTTGCCCTGAAGTGTCGCGACGCGGGAGTGGACACGATGCTGCTCGTCATCGCCGACACGCGGCACAATCGGCACGTCCTCCGCCTCGCCGCCAACGACCTCGCCGAAGCGTTTCCCGTCCGCGGTCGCGACGCCCTGGCCGCGCTTCGCATGGGTGCGAAGCCTGCCGGCAGCGCCATCCTCCTTGTCTGACGCATCATCCGCGATCCTCGCGGAGGGCCGGCCGGCTCCAGTCGGATCTGCGCTTCTGGCCCGCGATTCTCGGCTGGCGACCGTATCCGATGAGTTCCGGCAGAAACACTCTCGAATGTGCACGATTCATGCGCCGGGCGAGACTCCTCAGCGGGATCCGTCGGCCGTGGCGTCGACCTTGCTCGATACGATCGTGGGGCGAGAATCATGGCGGGCGCTGAGAAGGGACGAGCAGAACTGCTGGTCGCCACTGCACCGAGACGCCCGGGAACGAGCGCGGGCGTCAGGCCTCGAGCGTCGCCTTGATCCGGGCCGCGAGGGCCGCGCCGATCCCCGGCACCGCGGCGATCTGCTCGACGGGCGCCTCGCGCACCCGCTTGGCCGACCCGAACACCCGTAGCAGTGCCCGCCGCCGCTTCGGGCCGACGCCGGGCAAGTCGTCGAACGCGGACCGGGTCTGGCGCTTCGAGCGCAGGTCGCGGTGGTAGGTGATCGCGAAGCGGTGGGCCTCGTCGCGCAGCCGCTGGACGAGGTACAGCGCCGACGACGTCGCCGGCAACACGACCGGCACGGAGGACCCCGGCCTGAACAGCTCCTCGCGCTCCTTGGCCAGCCCCGCCAGCGGGAGTTCGTGCAGGCCGAGCTCGTCCAGGACCTCCTTGGCCGCGCTGACCTGGCCCTTGCCCCCGTCGACGATCACGAGGTCGGGCATCGCCCAGCGGAGCGCCTCCTCGGCACCCTCGTCGCCGTCCTTCGCCCGTCGGAACCGGCGCCTGAGCACCTCCTGGAGCGAAGCGAAGTCGTTCGGCCCCTCCACGGAACGGATCTTGAACCGGCGGTACTCCCCAGTTCGCGGCTTGCCCTCCTCGAACACGACCATGCTCCCGACCGAATCGGAGCCCTGGACGTTGGAGATGTCGTAGCACTCGATCCGGAGCGGCGGTCCGACCAGTCCCAGCGCCGACGCCAGCTCCTCCAGCGCGACGAGTGTCTTGCCCTCGTCGGCCATCCAGCGGGCCTGCTCACGGGCCAACGTCTCGCCCGCGTTGCGCGTCGCGAGGGCCATCAGTTCGCGCTTCTCGCCGCGCTGCGGGACGACCAGGCGCGACGGTCCGCCGCGGCGCGCCGCCAGGAACACCTCCAGGTCGGCCGCGTCGGGCAACGCCAGGGGAACCAGCACGGACGGCGGGATCGAGGTCGCGCGCGCGTAGTACTGGAGGAGGAACGAGGACATGACCTCCTCGTCGGACGCCTCACGGGCGGCGTCGAGCAGGAAGACGTCGCGCCCGATCAGCGTTCCGCTCCGGATCGCGAACAGCTGGATCGCCGCCTGGTTGTCCTGGCGGGCCAGCCCGACGAGGTCGAGCTCGGTCCGCTTGAAGGCGGCCATCTTCTGGCTCTCCATCGTCCGCTCGATCGCCCGGATCTTGTCGCGCACGACGGCCGCCCGCTCGTAGTCGGTCCGCTCGGCGGCCGTCGCCATGTCCTTCCGGAGGGCCTTGACGAGGGTCTCCTGGCGGCCCTCGAGAAAGAGCTCGACCTGGGCGATGTCGGCCCGATACGAGGCCTTGTCGATGGCCTCGATGCACGGCCCCTGGCAGCGCTTGATGTGGTACAGGAGGC
>JALYPW010000291.1 GCA_030856145.1 Chloroflexota bacterium
ACATTGGGCTGGTCGAACGGGTCGATCTCGAGGACGGCGCCCGCGATGGCGGTCGCCACCTCCCAGCGGAACGCCTCTGCGCCGAGGTCGATCGGGTCGGCGATCGCGATCCGGATGACCGGGTGACCGGCGGCCGTGGCTGCGTCCGCGAGAGCGTCGGCCTCGGAGCTCCCGTCACCGTCGCCGGCGAGCGTGAGCCGGACGAAGACCCGATCGTCGCCGTACGCCTCGATCGCCCCGAGTGGCTCGCTGTCCACGGGCACGATCCCCGTTCCGTGCTTGCCGGTGCTCTCGGCGATCAGCTGCTCGAGCCAGGCGCCGAAGCTGTCGATCGCTGGGTCGGCGAGGATTGTCAGCTTGTCGCGACCGGCCTTGGCGAGCGTCCCGATCGCGAGGCCCAGGCTGACCCCGGGGTTGGCCTCGGGATCGGGCTGGCGACACGCCCCGGCCATCGTCAGGGCCGACGCGAGGAGGGCGTCGAGATCGAGCCCGATCAGGCTGGCGGGCACGAGCCCGACGTAGGTGAGCGCGGAGTAGCGGCCGCCGATGTCGGGCGGGTTGAGGAAGACCTCGCGCAGCTCGTCGTGGTGCGGGATCGCCTCGACTGCCCTGCCGGGATCGGTGATCGCGACCATCAGCTCGCCGGCGTGCTCGTTGCGCGGTGCGTGGTGGGCCCGGAGCGCCCGCTCGGCTCGGTCCCACGCGTCGGCCTGGAAGGCGAGCGGCTCGGTCGTCGTGCCGGACTTGCTGGCGACGATCCAGAGGGTCGCGAGCGGATCGAGGTCGTCGACGACCGCGGCCACGGCCGCCGGGTCGGTCGAGTCGAGGACGCGCAGGTCGAGCCAGCCGTCGGTTGTTCCGAACGTCCGGTGGAGCACGTCCGGGGCCAGGCTGCTGCCACCCATGCCGCCGACGACCGCGGTCGTGAAGCCGGCATCCCGGGCGCCCTCCCCGAAGCCCTCGAGGGCGGCGACCTGGTCGGTGAAGTGGGCTGGGGCGTCAAGCCAGCCGAGCCGATCCGAGATCGTGGCCTGAACCACAGGATCGGCCGACCACAGGCTCGCGTCGCGATCCCAGAGGCGCTCGACCCAGCGCTCGTCGCGAGCCCGCTGGACAGCCGTGTCGTAGGCCGCGGTCCCTTCGCCGAGCGTCAGGTCCGGGGTGATCGGGGTCGGGGCGGAGACAGCGTCGTCATTCATCGCGCCCATGGTAGTCCGACTCCGGGCGCGCGAACGTTGCGCGTGCGCGGCAATGGCGGCCGCCATCACGCGGCCTCGGCGCTGATGCCCCAGGTGGATCAGATTCCGATGAGCGAGCGTGGGCCAATCGCGAACTGCCTCAGGATCTGCCGTCCCGGAGAATGGCCCACTCTCGTTCGTGCGGCGCTGATGTCCAGGGCGGATCAGGCGTTCACGGCACCTCAGGCGCGCTCGGCCGACCCGCTTGCCTCGCTCGCCTCGATCGCGAGGACCTTGTCCAGCCGGCGGCGATGGCGCTCCTCGCCGCTGAACCGGGCGGCGAGGAAGGCGACGACGCACTCCCAGGCCGGCTCCGGTCCGATCACCCGCGAGCCGAGGGTCAGGATGTTCATGTCGTCGTGCTCGACGCCCTGGTGGGCCGAATACGTGTCGTGGCAGATCGCGGTCCGGATGCCGACGACCTTGTTGGCGGCGACGCTCGCACCGACCCCCGAACCGCAGATCAGAATGCCTCGGTCGGCCTCTCGATCGCGGACGGCGTAAGCGAGTCGGGCGGCGAAGTCGGGGTAGTCGTCGAGCGGGTCGGAGCCGTCGCCGCCGAGGTCGATCGCCTCGTGCTCGAGGCCGGACTCGACGAGCCGGCGGAGGAGCTCGTCCTTGAGGGCGGCCCCGGCATGATCGGCGGCAAACGCGACCCGCATCAGCCCGCCTTGACCACCCGCGTTGCGACTCCGGTCTCGGGCCAGCGGGAGTCGGTCGTCAGGACCAGGTCCGCCCGGAGGGCGACCGCGGTGCCGAGGACGAGGGCATCCGGAAGCCGCAACGCGCGCCCGAACCGAGCGCGGAGCTGCGCGGCCGCGAGAGCGACCGTCCGGTCAATGGGCTCGATGCGGGCGGGCAGGGCGTCGATGAACGCGTCAGCGTGAGCGACCTCGTCCAGCCCGTCGGCGTGCGGATGGACCATCAATTCGGAGTAGGCCGAGGCCGGCAGCACCAGATCTGCCGACCGCCCGAACTCGACGACGGCCCTGCGCGCGGCCGCATGATGGATGTCCGCCGCGTCGAGAATGGCGATCATCACGCCAGAATCGATCACTACCGTTCCCATTCGTCCCGAAGCTCGTCGAGGTATCCCGGGGGATAGTGGCCAGTCAAAGAGCCTGCGAAGCGGGCGACGATGTCAGCGGCCCGGACCATGACGAGCCGTCCTGGTCCGTCGGCGTCGACGCGGAGCTCATCTCCGGCGCGAATTCCCGTCGCCGCGAGGGCGTCGTGCGGAATCGTCACCTGATGTTTCGAGCTCACGCGGGTATATCCGCGACGACGCTTGTTCTTTACTCGCTCGATCATGAGTAAAGCCTAACGCGACCGTGCTGCTTGTCAACGACGTGACCTCAGCTGTGGCCAGGATCCGAGCCGCCGGTCCGGTTCACGCCGGGATCACCGTGGTCGAGGGTCGGGTGGCTGCCGTTGCCGCCGCCGTGGTCGCCCACGGGTGCGCGGCCGCCGCGCGGAGCCGGAAGGTGGCCGGGCTCGAGGGTCGCGAGGGGACCGCGAACCGTGCCCGCGATCACGTCCCGGGCGACGGCCACGACTCGATCGACGGTGAATCCGAACTTCTCGAAGATCGTGCCGGCCGGGGCCGACGCGCCGAAGTGGTCGAGCCCGACGATCGCGCCCTCATCGCCGACGAAGCGATCCCAGCCGAGCGAGATCCCGGCCTCGACCGCAACCCGGGCCCGGACGGACCGCGGGAGGACGGACTCGCGGTAGGCCTCGTCCTGGAGCTCGAACCTCTCCCAGCAGGGGAGGGAGACGACCCGGGCGGCCACGCCCGACTCGTCGAGCGCCTCGGCAGCCTGGAAGGCGAGCTGGAGCTCCGATCCCGTCCCGATCAGGATCACCTGGGGGTCTCGCCCACCGCCGGCTTCGCGCAGGACGTACCCGCCGCGGCGCACGCCCTCGCGCGCGAGTTCAGCCGTGCCCGCAAGCGTCGGCAACTTCTGGCGGGTCAGCGACACGGCCACCGGGCCTGACGGATCCTCCTGCCCGCGCTCGATCGCCAGCGCCCACGCGGCGGCCGTCTCGTTGGCGTCGCCGGGTCGGATGAACCACAGGTTCGGGATCGCCCGGAGCGCGGCGTAATGCTCGACCGGCTGGTGGGTCGGGCCGTCCTCGCCCAGGCCAACCGAGTCGTGGGTCCAGACGTCGATCACGTGGATGCCGCTGAGCGCCGCCAGCCGGACGGACCCACGCATGTAGTCGCTGAACGTCAGGAACGTGGCCACGTACGGGATCAGCCCGCCGTGGTACGCGATCCCGTTGCCGATCCCGCCCATCGCGTGCTCGCGAACGCCGAACCGGAGATTCCGGCCCCGCTCGTCCGGGCCGAACGCGGCCTCGCCCTTCACGTCGGTCAGGTTCGACTCGGACAGGTCCGCGGCACCGCCGAACAGCTCTGGCACGGTCGCGGCCAACGCCTGGATCGCGTCCTGACTGGCGTTTCGGGTCGCGACCTCCTCGCCCGTGGCGTACGTCTTCAGCGCGGCGTCCCAGCCATCGCGCAACCCACGCTCGACGACCCGCCGGTGGAACTCCGCCGACAGCTCCGGGTAGGCGTCGCGGTACGCGGCAAGGACGCCCTGCCACGCGCTGACCAGGTCGTCGCCGGCCGGGACGGCCCGCCGGAACACATCACCCGCCTCGTCCGGGACAAAGAAGCTCTTGTCCGGATCCCAGCCGTATGCCTCCTTCACGAGGCGGACCTCGTCGGGCCCGAGCGGCGCGCCATGTGCCTTCTGGGTGTCCTGGCGGTTCGGACTGCCGAAGCCGATGTGGGTCCGGACCGCGATCAGGCTTGGTCGGTCGTCGGCGCGGGCCTCCTCGATCGCGGCCGCGATCTCCTCGACGTCGTTGCCGTCCTCGACCCGGAGCGCATGCCAGCCGTAGGCCTCGAAGCGGGCGACGACGTCCTCGGACCAGGCCATCGAGGTCGGTCCGTCGAGCTGGATGTGGTTGTCGTCGTACAGGGCGATCAGCTTGCGCAGGCGGAGGTGGCCGGCGAGGCTCGCGGCCTCCGATGCGATCCCCTCCTGGAGGTCGCCATCGGAGCAGAGCGTGTACGTCCAGTGGTCGACGATGTCGTGGCCCTCGCGGTTGAACTCGGCCGCGAGGCGGGCCTCCGCGATCGCCATCCCGACCGCGTTCGCGAACCCCTGGCCGAGCGGGCCAGTCGTCGCCTCAACCCCCGGCGTGAGCCCGTACTCGGGGTGGCCGGGCGTCTTCGAGCCCCACTGCCGGAAGGCCTTCAGGTCCTCGATCGAGACGTCGTAGCCGGTCAGGTGGAGGAGCGAGTAAAGGAGCATCGAGGCGTGCCCGGCGGACAGGACGAACCGGTCGCGGTCGGGCCAGTCGGGATGGGTCGGGGCGTGGCGCAGGAATTTCGTCCAGAGCGTGTAGGCCATCGCGGCAGCGCCCATCGGCGCGCCGGGATGGCCGGAGTTCGCCTGTTGGACGCCGTCGATCGAGAGGGTCCGGATCGTGTCGATCGCGAGGCGGTCGAGGGTCTCAGTGGCGGTCGGCATTGAGGTGGGCTCCCGCTGGTCCGGATCGGGGTCGCGTCCGGGTCGCCGCGTCGCATCGATTGTAGGCGGGTGAACGGCGACCACGGTTTCGCCGCCGCCGGCGGGCGCGCGGGCGCGGCTATCCTCAGGGTCATGCCTCGAGTCCTTCCGATCCGCCCCCGTTCGCGTCCCGCCGCGCCGGGCCGGCGACCGCCGCGGGTCGTCGTCCTCGGGGACCTGATGCTCGACGTCGTCCTCGCGCCCGGCCAGCCACTCGAAAGCGGGACTGACGTCCCGGGCCGGGTGATGCTCCGCCAGGGTGGCTCGGCGGCGAACACGGCGGGCTGGCTCGCTCGGCTCGGCGCCCGGTCGACACTGATCTGTGC
>JALYPW010000300.1 GCA_030856145.1 Chloroflexota bacterium
GCGATCGAGCCCGACGACGACCATCCGGCCCGCGCTGTCGGCCACCGCCTCGAGCCACTCCGTTCGGTCCCGGAGGATCAGGCACGGGACGCCGAGCCAGGCCGCCTCGCGCTGGACGCCGCCCGAGTCGGTCAGGACGGCGGCCGCGTGGAGCTGGAGGGTGAGCGTGGTCCGGTAGCCCTGTGGTCCGATGACGTGAACGTCATCGGATAGGCGGATCCCCGCCGCGTCGAGCGCTGCCGCCGTCCCCGGATGGAGGGCGAGCACGACCGGCCGATCAGGCGCAGCCACGGATGCGAGCAGCGACGTCCAGCCGACGAGCCCGGCCGGCGTCCGGTTCTCCGCCCGGTGGACCGTCGCGAACAGGTAGCCGCCGGGCGCCAGGCCCAGGGCCCGGCCGGGCTCGGTCGCTCCCAGCGCGGCCGGGTCGCGGATGTCGCCCGACACACGCGCCGCCAGGTCCTGCATCAGGTCGCCGACGAGGGCCACTCCGTTGACGATTCCCTCGGCCCCGAGGTTGGTGACCGCGGCCGGGGTCGGCGCGAACAGCCAGCGGGCGAGGTGATCGGTGACGACCCGGTTGATCTCCTCGGGCATCCGCCGGTCGAAGGATCGCAGCCCCGCCTCGACATGGGCGACCGGGATCCCGAGCTTGGCCGCGGCAAGGGCACCGGCAAGGGTCGAGGTCGTGTCCCCGTAGACGAGGACCGCGTCGGGTCGCTCCGCGATCAGAACCGCCTCGATCGCCGGCAGCATTCGCCCCGTCTGCTCGGTCTGCGTCCCGCCGCCGATCCCGAGCGCATGATCCGGTCGGGGCAGCCCGAGCTCGGCGAAGAACGCCCCCGCCAGCGCCTCGTCGTAGTGCTGGCCGGTGTCGACGAAGACCTCGTCGTGGCGGGCGCGGAGCGACGGCAGGAGGGCCGCCGCCTTGATCAGCTGGGGCCGCGTCCCGACGACGCTGACGATCCGCAAGGGATCGCGGCCTAGCCGGTTCCGGGTGCCGGGACCGCCCGAGGGCGCGGCGGCAGGCCGATCCCGCGGTACGCGACCGTGGGCGGGAGGGGCAGGTCGCGGAGGCTGTCGCGGCCGTCGAACACGACCTCGAGCTCCGGGAACCAGGCCGGATCGAGGCCGCCGAAGAGCGGATCGGCGGTCTGGGTCACGATCACCCGGAAGGGGCCTGTCGTGGCCCAGGTCCAGGGCGTGGCCCCGAGGCGCGTGATCTCGTCGGCCGCCAGGAGCGGGTCCCAGGCCGACACGACGGCCCCATGGTGGGCGAGCCGCTCGATCAGCGGCAGGGCCCGCGAGTAGGCCAGCTCGTGGACGCCGTGCCGGTAGGTCAGGCCGAGGACGAGGACGGGCACGCCCTCGAGCCCGCCGATCTCGCTCTCGATCGAGCGGATCGCCACCCCGACCTGGCCGTCGTTCGTGCGGCGCGCCAGCTCGACGAGCTCCAGCTCCGGCGCCCGCGACAGCAGGAAATGCGGGTAGACCGGGATGCAATGGCCACCGACGCCGAGGCCGGGCTGGTGGATGTGGGAGTACGGCTGCGAGTTGGCGGCCGCGATCACCTCGTGGATGTCGACGTTGACCCGCTCGGCATACCGGGCGAACTCGTTGGCGAGGGCGATGTTGACGTCGCGGTAGGTCGTGTCGGCGAGCTTGCTGAACTCGGCCGCCTCGCTGTTGCTCATCGCGACGACCTCCGTGTCGAGGACGCCGTCGTAGAACGCGGCGGCCCGCGCCGTCGACGCCGGCCCGATCCCGCCGACGAGCTTGGGATACGTCGCGAGGTTGCGCAGGGCGGCACCGCTGTACAGCCGCTCGGGCGAGAAGGCGACGAAGAAGTCGCGATCGGCGACGAGGCCCGACACCTCCTCGAGGCGCGGGCTGAAGCGATCCCGCGTGTCGCCGACCGGGAGGGTCGTTTCGAAGATCACGAGCGATCCTTCGTGGACGCCGGGCGCGATCGAGGCAACGGCGCCGTCCATGTAGCGATAGTCGGGCTGTTGCTCGTCGTCGAGCATGACCGGCACGATCAGGACGATGACATCGGCCTCGCGCGCGGCGGCCGCGCCATCGGTCGTGGCCCGCAGGCGGCCGCCGGCATGGGCGGTCGCGACGAGCTCGGCCAGGCCGGGCTCCTCGGCGACATGCGAGCGGCCCGCGTTGATCGCGTCCACGACCGACTGCTGGACGTCGACCGCGATCACGTGCCAGCCGTGGTCGGCGAACTGGGCGCACAGCGGCAGGCCCATCTTGCCGGCGCCGACGACCGCGACCGTGCCGGCCGTGCCGGGCTCGGCCGCCCACGGCGAGACGTCGATCGCCGGCCCGTGGCCGCAGGCGTGGACGGGCAGCTCGATCGAGCCACCCAGCAGGCTCTGGATCGACGACGGGCGGGTGACGATCGTCATGATGGCGGTGCGAACCTCGAGGCCAGGCTGGTCAGGTCGATGGCCGCGCCATTCGCGGCGGACGCCAGGAGCGACGTGGCGATCGCCACCGCCCACAGCCCATCCTCGGCATCCACCACCGGCTTGCCGCCGTTCCGGACGACATCGAGGAAGGCGGCGAGCTCGGAGGCGAGTGGCTCGGCCGAGGCGACCGGCAGCTCGACGACCTCGCCCTCGAAGGTCGGCGCATAGCCGCCGATCAGGCGCGGGTTCGTCGTGTCGGTCGCCCGGGTGAAGGTCAGGCGCTGGGTCAGGTAGTCGAGCTCGAACATCCCCTCCTCGCCGACGACGACGAGCTGACGGCGCTTGGCCGGGGTCAGCCAGTTGACGTCGAGCATGCCCGTCGCGCCCGACGGGAAGTGGAGCAGGCCGAACAGGAGGTCCTCGTTCGTGGCGTGGATCCGCTGGGCGGTCTCGCCGTAGACCCGCGACGGCCGCTCGCCGGCGATCCAGCTCAGGATGTCGGCGTCGTGGGTGGCCAGATCGACGGTCACGCCGACGTCCCGGATCCGGGCCGGGAACGGGCCCGCCCGGCGCGAGGCGATCGAGAAGATCGAGGACAGCCAGCCATCGTCGATCAGGCGGCCGAGCTCGAGGACCGCGGGGTTGAAGCGCTCGACGTGGCCGACCTGGACCGGGACGCCGGCGGCGCGAGCCGCGTCGACGATCCGGAGCGCCTCGTCGACCGTGGCCGCCAGCGGCTTCTCGACGAGGACCGCGATGCCGCGCTCGATCGCGGCCAGGGCGAGCGGCACATGGGCGGTGGTCGGAGCGGCGATGACGACCGCGTCCAGTTCGGCCTCGGCGATCATCGCCAGCGGCTCGGCAAAGCCCGGGGCGCCGGTCTGGTCGGTGGCGCCGCTGACGGCCGCCTCGACCGGGTCGGCCACGGCCGCCAGCCGGATGTCGGTCCGGGCCGCGAGGATCCGGAGATGATTGCGGCCCATCGAGCCGAGGCCGGCCAGCCCGACCCGCAGCTCGCGCTCGCCGGCCGGCTGCCAGGTCGCGCTCATCGGCGGGTCATCGGACGGCGCTGCCCGCGGCGGGCTGCGCTCCGGCGGCGGCGTTTTCGGCCGAGCCCGCGCCGGGCCCCAGGTGGCGCTCGACGGCGCTCGACACGGCCGCGATCACCTGGTCCTGCTCGGCGTCGGTCAGGCC
>JALYPW010000305.1 GCA_030856145.1 Chloroflexota bacterium
GGCTGGCTGCGGCCGGTCATGTGGTCTGGCTCCGGGCGGACCCGGCCACCCTGCTCCGTCGCGTCGGCAGCGGTGCCGGCCGCCGGGCGGACGCGCTCGATCCCGCGTGGGTCGCGGCTCGCGTGTCGGCCCGCGCGCCCGCCTTTCGCGGCGTGGCCGACCAGATCATCGACGTCGAGGGGCTGCGCCCGGAGGCGGTCGCCACGGCGATCCTGCTCGCGCTCACGGGCCGATCAGCCGGCTGACGACTCGATCGTCGCCGGCTCGCCGCTCCGTGCCGTGGTCAGGGCCCCGTGGAGCTCGAGCGAGTGGGTCCGCAGCCAGCGCCGCCAGGTCAGGTGGTCGGGCCGGCGCGACGCGACGACCGCCCAGAAGCGCGGACCGTGGCCGAACACCCGGAGATGGGCCAGCTCGTGGATCACGACCGTCTCGAGCGCCTCGGCGGGCGCGAGCACGAGCCGCCAGCTGAACATCAGCCGACCCTGGCGGGACGCGCTCCCCCAGCGCGTGCGCGGATCGCGGATCGCCACCGCGTTGGGCGTCACCCCGAGGGCCGCCGCGTGATCGGCGATCGTGGCGTCGATCGCGAACCGGGCCTGGTCCTTGAACCACGTCTCGAGCACGCGGTCGGCGCGATCGGTGTCGCGCTCGAGCAGGCCGAGATGCAGCTCTGGGCCGGCCAGGGTCACGATCCGGCCGACCGTCGAGCGACGACCCGCACTGGAGCGGGCGATGCGCAGCCGGTGGAGCTCGCCGAGAAAGCGGATCGAGGCCCCATCCCGGAGCCCACCACGAGCTCGGAGCTCGGCGCGCTCATGGGCCTGGCGATCGAGATGACGCCGGACCCACGGCTCGCGCTCGCGCAGGAACTCGTCGATCAGCCGCTCCGGGTGGGCCCAGCCGCGGCGGGTTGCAAGCGGGATCGTCACGACGAGGCCGTGCTCGGGGTCGATCGTGATCCGCAGCCGGCGCGACCGGGCGGACCGGCGGAGGACGTACGGCGGGGGCGCCATCGATTGCGATGGTGCCATACCGCTCAGACGCAGACTCGCCGCCAGCGCGCGGCCGGAAGGGCGCCTACGACGGCCGCGCCGCTCGCTCACCCGCAGCGCGGTCGGCCGGCCCGCCCTCGGCGATGACCCCGATCGAGACGCGGAAGCCGGCCCGGCGCTGGAGCGGCGTCATCAACGTCGACTGCCCGACCGGCCCGTCGCCGGGGAACACGCGGACCCACTCCTCGTTGAAGAGGTCGAACTCGGTTGGGTCGCGCAGCGACCAGTTCACCCAGACCACCTTGTCGATCGACGTCCCGGTCGCCTCGAGCTTGGCCTTCAGGTTGGCCAGGCACTGCTTCGCCTGGCCCTTGATCGTGCTCCCGACGACGAGACCGGTCTCGGGGTCGATCGGGCCGACCGACGAGATGTACACCATGCCGCCGGCCTCGACTGCCTTGCCGTAGCCGAGGGGCAGGATCGGCGCAACCGGGCCGCCACTCGAGTCGCCGGCGCCCCAGCGACCCTTCGTGGAGCTGATCCGGGTGGGCTTGGCCTTGTCTTCGGGCGGGATGCCGAAGTCGCCCGGGGGCAGGGTGATACCCGCCTTCCGGAACTGGTCCATGAACGTCGGGCGGACGCCGGTCGGCCTCAGCTCGCCCACGATCTTGCCGTCCTTGAAGTCGGTCTGCTCGAACGCGAAGATGTCCTGGGTCAGGATGTCGTCGTCCTCGATCCCGTAGATCTCGGTGATGTTGACGACCTTGCGGCTGCCGTCCTTGAGCCGTGTCGTGTGGACGATGAGGTCCACCGCCGACGCGATCTGCTCGCGGATCGCCCGGAGCGGCAGCTCGTAGCCGGTCATCAGGACCATCGTTTCGAGGCGCCGGAGCATGTCGTTCGGCGTGTTGGCGTGGCCCGTCGACAGCGAGCCGTCGTGACCCGTCGTCATCGCCTGGAGCATGTCGAGGGCCTCGCCGGACCGGCACTCCCCGACGATGATCCTGTCGGGTCGCATGTGCATGGCGTTCTTCAGCAGGTGACGGATCGTGATCTCGCCCTCGCCTTCGAGGTTCGGCGGCCGCGACTCGAGCGTGATCACGTGGTCCTGGCGGAGCTGGAGCTCGGCGGCATCCTCGATCGTGACGATCCGCTCGTCATTCGGGATGAAGGACGACAGCACGTTCAGGAACGTCGTCTTGCCGGAGCCCGTGCCGCCCGAGACGAAGACGTTCAGGCGAGCCTCGATGCAGACACGCAGGAATTCGAACATCTCCGGGGTCGACGTCCCGAAGCGGATCAGGTCGTCCACCGTGTACGGCGTGTGCGAGAACTTCCGGACGGTGATCACGGGGCCGACGAGCGAGAGCGGCTCGACGATCGCGTTGACGCGCGAGCCATCGGGCAGGCGGGCGTCGACGCGCGGGCTCATCTCGTCGATCCGGCGCCCCATCGGGGTGATGATCCGGTCGATGATCCGCCGGACGTGCTCGTCATTCAGGAACGAGCTCTCGATGCGCTCGATCTTGCCGGCCCGCTCGATGTACACGTGATTCGGGCCGTTGACCATGACCTCGGTGATCGACTCGTCGGCCAGGAGCGGCTCGAGCGGTCCGAACCCGGTGACGTCGTGGGCGAGCTGGTCGACGAGGCGGATCCGCTCGTCACGGGTCACCGCGTAACCGTTCGCGGCGATCGTCCGGTCGACGATCGCCTCGACCTTCTCGCGGACGTCGGTCGTCTTCTCGTCGAGCAGCGTGTCGAACGCCGAGATGACATCCGCCTGGAGCTTGTGGCGGATCCTGAGGAGGAGGGCCTCGCGGGCCGTCTGATTGGCCAGCGGCACGGGCGCGCGTGCCGGAGCTGCAGGCGCGGTCGATGCGGTCGCGGCCGACGGCGACGCTGCCACGGGCGGTGGGCTCGCCATGACCGGCACGTACCCGCCCGCGGTCGCCACGCCACGCTCCTGGTCGGGAGCATTCGAGACGCCGGGCGAGGCATCCACGGCCGGCGGCGCGATCGCGACGGCCGTTCCACCACCGCCAACCGCAGGATCGGCGGCGGGACCGGCGGCGGCAGCAAACCGGGCTGCCTCCTCGGCCGCTTCCTTGGCAGCGGCTTCGCGGGCCGCTTCCTCGCGCAGCCGCTGCACTCGTTCCACCCGTTGCATCAGCGACATGAGCGTGGATCCTCCCGGAGGCTAGGCATCACCCAGGTGTGCTCGTTTTTCTCGTCCCCAGCTCCGACGCCCGCTATCCGGCGACACGGAGTCCAGTGCAGCATAGCCCGATGGTCCTGGGACCTCGTTGCACGCCGGCACCGGGGCGCCGCGCATTGCGGTGCGTCTCGGCACAACGCCGCCGCACGACAGGGGCTCGGCTGGAGCGGTGCTAGACTCTCGTCGGCCGCCCGTGAGCAGCGCTGACCGGGCATGCGGCACTGGGGCTATAGCTCAGTTGGAAGAGCGTCTGAATGGCATTCAGAAGGTCAGGGGTTCGAGCCCCCTTAGCTCCACCACATAACGCCGGTGACACCGCCACGAAGACCCCCTGCAGCGCCGGGGGGTTTCGTTCATCCGTAGCCGAGAGCCGACCGTGACCGTCCAGCCCGAACGTACCCGTCTCGAACGTTACGACCCGGCGTCGATCGAGCCGCGCTGGCAGCGGACGTGGGACGAGGCCGGCCTCTACCGGACGGACCTCCACGACGAAGCGCGGCCGCGCTTCTACCTGCTGACGATGTACCCCTACCCGTCGGGCGACATCCACATCGGCCACTGGTACATCAAGACGCCGACCGACGCGCTCGCCCGATTCCATCGGATGCACGGCGAGAACGTGTTCCTGCCGATCGGCTTCGATGCCTTCGGGCTGCCGGCCGAGAACGCCGCGATCAAGAACAACATCAATCCGCGCGACTGGACGATGCGCAATATCGACAACATGCGCGGCCAGCTGCGCAGGATGGGCGCCACCTTCGACTGGGCCCACGAGGTCGTGACCGCCGATCCGTCGTTCTACCGCTGGAACCAGTGGCTGTTCCTGAAGTTCCTCGAAGCGGGGCTGGCCTACCGCAAGCGCTCGCCGGTGGACTGGTGCCCCAACGACGGGACGCTCGCCCGCGAGCAGGTCGAAGGAGCCGATCGCCACTGCTGGCGCTGCGGCGCCAAGGTCGAGAAACGCGATCTCGACCAGTGGTATCTCAAGACCACGGCCTACGCCGACGAGCTGCTGTCGTTCGACGGCATCGACTGGCCGGAGCCGATCCGGATCCAGCAGACGAACTGGATCGGCCGATCCGAGGGCGGCGAGATCGTCTTCGAGACCGCTCCCGCGGACCACCACGCGGGCGGCGTCGAGCTGCGCGTCTTCACGACCCGCCCGGACACCCTGTACGGCGCCACGTTCATGGTCCTCGCGCCCGAGCATCCGCTCGTCGCCGAGCTGACCGCGCCGGATCGATCTGGCGAGGTCAGTGCGTACCTCGTCCAGGCCGCCAACAAGACCGAGATCGACCGGCTGTCGACCGATCGCGAGAAGACCGGCGTCAGGCTCGGTGCCGACGCAATCAACCCGATCAACGGCGAGCGGATCCCGATCCTCGTCGCCGATTACGTGCTCGGCGGCTACGGGACCGGCGCGATCATGGCCGTGCCGGCCCACGACGAGCGCGACTACGCGTTCGCGCTGAAATACGGGCTGCCGATCCGGCGGGTGGTGGCCGCGCCCGGCGACGAGGAGCGCGAGCTCGACGGCGCCGAGGTCTCCCACGCCGGCGACGAGCGCCTGGTCAACAGTGGGCCGCACTCGGGCCTGCCGGCCGACGAGGGCGGGGCCGCGATCATCGGCGCGCTCGAGGCCCGCGGCAAGGGCACCGCGTCGGTCACATACCGCCTGCGCGACTGGCTCTTCAGTCGCCAGCGCTACTGGGGCACGCCGATCCCGGTGATCCACTGCCCGACCGACGGGATCGTCCCGGTTCCGGACGCCGATCTGCCGGTCCTCCTGCCCGACACCGTCGATTACCGGGGCAGCGGCGAGAACCCGCTGAACCGCGACGAGGCGTTCCTGAACGTCACGTGCCCGCAGTGCGGCGGCCCGGCCCAGCGCGAGACCGACACGATGGACACCTTCATGGACTCGTCGTGGTACTGGTTCCGGTACCTGTCACCGGACAAGGCGGACGGACCGGTCGAGCGCTCGATGACCGACCTCTGGACCCCCGTCGACCAGTACACGGGCGGCGCCGAGCACGCGGTCATGCACCTGCTCTATAGCCGATTCTTCACGAAGGCAATGCGCGACATCGGCCTGATCGGCGAGAGCGAGCCGTTCAAGCGGCTGTTCAACCAGGGCCAGATCCTGGGCGCCGACGGCGAGCGCATGAGCAAGTCACGGGGCAACGTCCAGGATCCCGATGAGCTGGTCGAGCGGTTCGGGGCGGACACCGTGCGCCTGTTCCTGATGTTCATGGGGCCGTGGGACCAGGGCGGTCCGTGGAGCCCGACCGGGATGGGCGGCGTCCATCGATTCCTGAACCGGCTCTGGACGATCGCCCTCGATCCGACGGGGCGCGAGCCCGGCGATCCCGAGAGCGGCACCCTGCCGGCCGGCGTCGACGAGGCTGCCGCGCGGCTCCAGATCCGGCAGGCCGCCCATCGGACGCTGAAGGGCGTGACCGCCGACTACGAGGCCTTCCACTTCAACACGATGATCGCCAAGCTGATGGAGCTTGCGAACCTGCTGATGCGCTTCCGCGGGTCGCCGGTCGCCGGCTCCGACGAGTGGGACGAGGCCGTCCGCCTGTCGTTGCTGATGCTTGCCCCGGCCGCGCCGCACATCACCGAGGAGCTCTGGTCGCGCCGCCTGGCGGCGGCGGGAGCCGCTCCGTCGTCGATCCACGCCGAGATGTGGCCGGCGGTGGACGAGGCTGCGGTGGTCGAGGCGACCCGCGAGGTCCCGGTCCAGATCAACGGCAAGGTCCGCGACCGGATCGTCGTTGCGTCCGACATCAGCGGCGAGGATCTCGAGCGGGCGGCACTCGCGAGCGACAAGGTCCAGGCGCTGCTCGCTGGCCGCACCCCGCTCAAGGTGATCCAGGCGGGCGGCGGGCGCCTCGTCAACATCGTCGTCCGCGAAGGCTGAATGGTGTCGTCGGTCGACGATCGAGGAGGCGTCGCGGCCGTCTCCTGGGGCGACGGCCGAATCGACCGGTTCTGGACCGGCCCCGAGGGCGACCTCCTCCACGCGGTCTTGGACGGGACGACCTGGCTCGAAACCGAGTCGCTCGGCGGGACGCCGGCCTCGACGCCCGGGGTCACCGCGTGGGCCTCCGACCAGCTCCAGGTCTTCGCGGTCTTCCCCGACGGCGAGCTGTGGAACCGCTACTGGGACGGGATCAGTTGGCACCCCTGGGAGTCGCTCGGCGGCGACCTGGACCCGAGCCGTGGCGCGGCGGCCTCGTCGTGGTCGGCGGACCGGATCGACGTCTGGGCGATCGGCCGCGACGGCCGGACCTGGCACCGCTTCTGGGACGGCACCCGCTGGGTCGATTGGGAGCAGCTCGACGGCTAGGCCGGCGCCTGCCACTCGATCATGCTCACGTCCTCGACCCGCTTGAACTCGGGGTCGCCGGTGATCAAGGGAATGCCGTCGCGGTGGGCGAGGGCAGCCGCGAAGCAGTCGGTAGACGAGATCCCACCACCGAGCTTGAGCCAGCCCGCCCGTGTCGCGCGCTCGAGGTCGACCGGGACGATCTCGGTCCATGCCTGAACAGCGACGAGCGCGCGATGGCCCGCCACGGCGCCGAGGTGGCGCTCGACGGCGTACGTCACCTAGCCGGCGTTGACGGCCGTCAGCCGGATCGCGTTACCCTGACGCTCCCCGACCCCACACCGGAGAACCCATGTCCGACCTTCGCCTCGGCGCGCTCTGCTGGAACCAGTACACCGACTGGCCGTCGCTCCTGGCCGCCGGCATCCGGGCCGAGGAGCTCGGCTTCGACAGTCTGTGGACGTGGGACCACCTGTATCCGATCGTCGGGAGCAGCGATGGGCCGATCCACGAGGGCTGGCTGACGCTTGCGGCGTGGGCCCAGGCGACGAAGCGGATCCGGATCGGACTGATGGTCGGGGCGAACACGTTCCGCGAGCCGGCGCTGACCGCGAAGATGGCGACGACGCTCGACCACATCTCCGGCGGGCGGGCGACGCTCGGGGTCGGCGGAGCGTGGTTCGAGGAGGAGCACGAGGCGTACGGGATCGCGTTCGGCGACGGCTTCCCGGAGCGGCTGCGCTGGCTCGCCGAGGCCCTCCCGGTCATGCGCGGGATGCTCCGCAACGAGCGCCCGACGGCCAAGGGCAACCGGTACCACTCGAAGGCCGTCCGGAACGATCCCCCGCCGATCCAGAAGCGGCTGCCCCTGCTGATCGGGGGCGGCGGCGAGCAGGTCACCCTCAAGCTCGTCGCGAAATACGGCGACGCGAACAACCTCGGTGGCGGGATCGACAAGGTCCGCCACAAGGAGGAGGTCCTCCTCCGCCACTGCGAGGCCGTCGGCCGCGACCCGAAGGAGATCGAGCGGACGTCCGGCCTCGGGGTCGTCGTGATCCGTGACTCGCGGGCCGAGGCGCGCAAGGTCGCCAACCGGATCTTCGCGCGGAACGGCAAGGCCGAGCCGTGGAAGGACCAGCCGGTCGGGACGCCCGAGGACGTGGCCGCGTTCATTGCGCCGTACCTCGAGATCGGCTACCACCACATGATCGCGGGTTTCCCGAACCCGTACGACGAGGAGTCGATGACGCGCCTGGCGACCGAGGTCCGCGCCGCTCTCGCCTGAGCCACGATCGCGGGCGGACCGATCCCGTCGCTCGCGCCGCCGACGACGAGGTCCGCCAGGTCACGCTGACCAGCCACTGACACCCGCCGGCTCCCCGGAGCCGGAGTCGCAGATAAGCGCCAGATAAGTCCGCCCCGCTAGGGTGGTCGCAGACGCCCCGCCGACGTCGGAAGTGCCCCCAACGTCGCGGGGCGTCGAGCTGTCCGTCACTGCTCGTCGCGGTCCCGCGGCCTCGCCCGCTCGGGAGGAACGATGAGTGAGACGTCGGCGCCGTGGCGCGCCCTGGAGGATCCGTCGCCGGCACCGGGCGGATCGCGGGACGGTGCCGGAGGGACCGCCGGCGTGCCACCTCGACCGTTCGCGTCGTGGTGGGTCGCCGCTGCCCTGGGCCTTGCGACTGTCCTGATCGGAGCAGCCGGGCTGCTGGTCGTGAGCGGCGGCCAGGGGTCGGTCGCCGTGGACGGCGTTGGGGTCACGTCGAACGGCGATGCGTCGGCGAACCCGACGGTTCCGGGCGCGAGCGGTGAGGTTGGCGGCGAGCTGGTCGTCGACGTCCAGGGAGCCGTCCTGCGGCCAGGCGTGGTCCGGCTGCCGGCGGGTGCCCGCGTCGCCGATGCGATCGCCGCCGCCGGCGGATACGGTCCGCGGGTGGCCGTGGAACGGGTCGGCCAGGCCCTCAACCTCGCCGCCGCGCTCAGGGATGGCGACCAGGTCGTCGTCCCGTCCCGCGACGATCCCACGATTGCCGACACCGCGTCACCGGCCGTCGGGGGATCGGGATCCTCGTCGGGCGGGAGCGGGCCGGTCGACCTGAACCGGGCCACGGCATCGGAGCTTGACGCGCTTCCGGGGATCGGGCCGGTGACGGCGGCAAAGATCATCGCCGCCCGCGACGAACAGCCGTTCGCATCGCTCGACGACCTCCGGACCCGGAAGGTCCTCGGCGCGGCGACCCTCGAGAAGATCAAGGACCTCGTCGTCGTTCGATGAGCAGCAGCGGCTGGCTCGCGATCGGGGCCGTGATCGCGGCGATCCTCGCGCCGGGGACCGGGGCGCTGGTCGTCGCGCTGGCGGCCGCGGGTGTCGCGAT
>JALYPW010000312.1 GCA_030856145.1 Chloroflexota bacterium
GGCTGGCTCGCCCGCGTCTGGGCCGGCGAACCGGCGAGCGGCGCGTGAGCCCGTCCCGTGGCTGACGCCGGCCGGGTGATCGCCGGGTCGGCGAAGGGCATCCGCCTCCGCGCCCCCGGCCCCGGCACGCGTCCGATCGCCGACCGGGTGAAGCAGACATTGTTCGCGATCCTCGAGCCCGAGCTCGACGGCGCCCACGTCCTCGACCTGTTCGCGGGCAGCGGAGCGGGCGGGATCGAGGCGCTGTCGCGCGGCGCCGCGTCGGCGGTGTTCGTCGAGAAGGATCAGGGCGCCGTGGCCGTCATCGACGCCAACCTCCGGGCCGCCAGCCTGGCCGGGCCGGCGGCGACGGTCGTTCGCTGGGACGTCGTGCGCTGGCTCGTCGAGGCGACCGCCGACGCCGGCCAGGCGTTCGACCTCGTGCTCGTGGACCCGCCCTATGCCGAGACGGAGCTGCTCGGACGCGTCCTCGACCTCCTCGGCGGCTCGACCGCCCCGCTCGCCGCCGACGCCCGGGTCGTCGCGAAGCACTTCTGGCGCGACAGACCCCCGGACCGGGTCGGTATGCTGGCTGCGGAGCGCGATCGGCGGTTCGGTGAGACGGCGCTGACGTTCTATCGACGGATCACGAGCGAGGAGAGCGGATGACGATCGCGGTCTACCCGGGCTCGTTCGACCCGATCACGAACGGCCACCTCGACGTCATTGCCCGCGCCGCGGCCGCCTTCGAGCGGGTCGTCGTCGCGGTCCTCGCGAACCCGAAGAAGCAGGCGCTGTTTCCGGCCGCCGAGCGGGTCTCGATCATCCGGGCCGCGCTGGACGGTGCCGGCCCGGCGATCCCGGCCGGCCGGATCGACGTCGAGTCGTTCGAGGGCCTGACCGTCGATCTGTGCCGCCGCCTCGAGGCCCGGTTCATCGTCCGGGGTCTGCGCGCGATCAGCGACTTCGAGACCGAGATGCTTCTCGCCCACAACAACCGGCGCCTCGCGCCAGACGTCGACACGGTCTTCTTCATGACTGCGATCGAGCACAGCTACGTGGCATCGTCGCTGGTCAAGGAGATCGCGACGTTCGGCGGTGACGTGTCTGCGATGATCCCGCCGGCGGCGGCCGAGGCCCTGGAGCAGGCGCTCCGGGCCGGCTGACACGAGCGGGGAGGGGCGATGAACGGCTCCAGGGAGTCGATGGGCACGGCATCGCCGGTCATCGAGACGAGCGGATTGGTGAAGCGCTTCGCCGACGCGAACGCGGTGGCCGGGATCGACCTGTCCGTGCCGGCCGGCGGCGTGTACGGCTTCCTCGGCCCGAACGGGGCCGGCAAGACGACGACGATCCGGATCCTCGTCGGGCTCCTCTGGCCGACCCGCGGCTCGAGCCGGATCTTCGGCGAGGCGGTGGAGCCAGGCGCGCCGGTCCTGCGCCGGGTCGGATCGCTAATCGAGCGACCCGCGTTCTATCCGTACTTGTCGGCCCTCGAGAACCTGCGCGTCTTCGGGACGGCCCATGGGCTCGGGCCGGACCAGCTCGTCCAACGTGCGGGCGAAGCCCTCGAGCGGGTCGGTCTGGCCGGGGCCGCCCGGCGCCGTGCGGGCGGCTATTCGACCGGGATGCGCCAGCGGCTGGCCCTCGCGACCGCCCTGATCGGTCGGCCCGAGCTCGTGATCCTCGACGAGCCGACGAACGGCCTCGATCCCAACGGCGTCGTCGACGTCCGCGAGCTGATCGCCGGGTTGGCGAAGGACGGGACGACCGTCTTCCTGTCCAGTCACGTCCTGCCCGAGGTCGAGCAACTGTGCGACCGGGTCGCGATCCTGCGCGAGGGCCGGATCGTCGCCGAGGGTCCGACGGCCGACCTCCTCGCGGTCGGTGAACGCCTCGTCGTCCGCTTCGACACGGCGACGGAGGCGGACGCCGCCCGATCGGTTCTCGGCCTCGATCCCGCCCTGCTGGACACGTCACCAACGGGTGGCGACACGACCCTCCTCGTCGATGTCCCCGCCGCCGACGCCTCCCGGATCAACCGCACCCTCGCCGAGGCCGGCCTGTACCCGGCCGAGCTGACGATCCGTCGCCAGTCGCTCGAGACCGTGTTCCGGGAGTTGACCGCCGATCACGATCCAGCCGCCGTCGCCCCGATCCCGACCGGCGCCGTCCCAACCGCGGCCGAGGGGCGGGAGCTCGGATGAGCGCCCTGCTCCGTGCCGACTGGCTCCGCTTCCGCCGTCGGAAGGACTTCTGGATCATCGCGATCGGTGTCTGCCTGTTCTCCGGCATCTCGTTCCTCGCCGCGTACCGCTCCGACGCAGCCGACCCGACATGGTTCTCGACGGACCCCGTCCAGATCCGGCAGGAGATCCTTTCCTACGCCGAGTTCGGTGGGATGACCCAGGCCGAGATCGATGCCCAGATCGACCAGATGGTCACCGACCAGGTGGCCGCGGGCCAGCAGCAGAGTCTCGAGTGGGAGGCTCAGCAGCGCATCACTCTCCAGAAGTACGACGTCTCGCAGAGCGTCTTCACGATCCTCGGTTCGGGATTGATGCCGATGCTTGCGTTGATCCTCGGGGCGAGCCTCGCCGTCGGCGACGAGTTCCGGTTCGGGACGGTCCGGACGTCGCTGCTGGCCGCCGGCAACCGGCGGCGGTTCCTCGGCGCCCGGCTGGTCAGCCTGTTCGCGATCAGCGTCGGGCTGTTCGCGATCCTGGCCCTGATCGGCGTCGTGCTCGGCCTGGGCCTGCGGATCGTCGGCGCCGAGCTGGCCCCGGTCACGACGCCCATCGATCCGCTCTCGGCGCTTCAGTGGCTCGCCGCCCAGGTCCTGACGACGATGGTCCTGATCGCGCTCGCGGTCGCCCTCACGTTCGTGCTCCGGTCGGGCGCCCTTCCCCTCCTCCTGATCCTGATCGCCGCTCTCGTCGAGCTGTTCGTCGCGAACCTCCCGATCTTCGGGCCGGGCGAGTTCCTGGCGGGCGTTCCGCAGGGGTTCCTGACGACGAGCATTCGGACGCTGACCACCGTCCTCGGCTATCAGACCCACGCGGTCGCCCTGGCCGATGCGGAGGTCCCGACCACGGCGATCGATCTCCCGCTCGTCGTCGTCGCCGGGATCATCGCCGCCTGGGGGCTTCTCTTCCTGGTCATCGCGGATCGGCGGTTCCGCTCGATGGACGTGGTCGAGTAAGCCGCGGATCAGGTCACATCGTCGCCGCGCGGTGGGCGAGCCGTGCGATAATCCGGCCCAACGCGGGCGTCGCGGGCGCGTCGCCGTCCATCGTCCGGATCGACCCAGCGGAGGGCAGTCCGATCGACATCATCTTCCTCGTCGAGCGCCTCGAGTCGATCATCGCCAACGGCAAGCGCCTGCCCCTGACGAACAACGTCGTCGTCGACCAGGCCGCCGCCCTCGGGCTGATCGATGAACTTCGGGTCGCCGTGCCCGAGGAGGTCCGGGCAGCCAAGCGGATCAACTCCGAAGGCGAGCGGATCATCGAGAAGGCCCAGGAAGAGGCCGAACGGATCGTCGCCAAGGCCCAGGAGCAGGCCGCGTTCCTGATCGACGAACGCGGGCTCACCCAGCAGGCAGATGCCGAGAGCCGCCGGATCATCGCCGAGGCCATGGTCGAATCCGAGGAGGTCCGGCGCGGCGCCGACGACTACGCGGTCAACGTCCTCGTCGGGCTCGAGGGCGACGTCGTCAAGACGCTCCAGAGCATCAAGAAGGGGATCGACCTGCTCGACAGCCGGCGGACCGACCTGCGCGCCGACGATGACGACGGCCAGCCCGCGGACGGCCTCGACGGCGGGGCCTCCGACGACGTCGAGGACGAGGACCTGGCCCAGCCCGTCCGGCGATGACCGGGCGCGATCCGGGTAG
>JALYPW010000313.1 GCA_030856145.1 Chloroflexota bacterium
ATCGAGACCGGCGGCTACACCGTGATCACGACCCTCGACTGGAAGGCCGAGGTGCTGGCCGAGAAGTGGCTGGCCGCCTCGGCGATCGCCCCGAACCTCAAGACGAAGGCCTCGGCGTCGCTGCTCAAGAGCCTGAAGATCGGCGCCGCAGACCGTCGCTGGATCAACGCCCTTCGCGGCAAGGATCTCCACAACGCCGCGCTCGTCACGATCGACTACCGGACGGGCGACGTCCTGGCCTACGTCGGCAGCGCAGGCTACTACCAGGACAAGCTCGCGAGCCGCAAGTTCGAGCCGAAGTACGACGCGGCCGGCGACGGCGCCCGACAGCCGGGCTCGGCGTTCAAGCCGATCGTCTACGCCAGCGCGTTCGACGCGAAGAAGCTCTCGCCGGGCAGCCTCCTGCTCGACATCACGACCGACTTCGGGAAGGGCTGGAAGCCGCGCGACGCAGACCAGCTTGATCGCGGCCCGGTCCTCGTCCGGAAGGCCCTCCAGTACTCGCTCAACGTGCCGGCGATCCGCGCCCTCAACCGGGTCGGCAACGAGGCCGTCGCGGCCCGCGCCGAGAAGTTCGGGATCCGGTTCTCCGGCGGCACGAAGCGCTTCCTGCAGTCCGGGCTGGCCGGGGCGATCGGGACCGTCGATGTCCGGCCCATCGACCTGACCTCGGCGTACGGGGCGCTTGCCAACGGCGGCGTCCGGGTCCCGCCGCGGATGATCCTGGAGGTCCGCGACGCGACCGGCACGACGATCTACCGCGCCCCGAAGCCGGCCGGAGCACGTGCGGTCAGCGCCCAGGCGGCGTACCTCGTCACGGACATCCTGTCGGGCAACACCCAGCCCGGACAGAACCCGATCTGGTCTGCCGTCCTCGAGCTGCGCAACGGACCGAAGGGTCAGCATCGGCCGGCCGCCGTCAAGACCGGCACCGCAAACGACGCCCGCGACCTCGCTACGTACGGCTATCTCGCACCGCCCAGCGACGCCGATGCACCGGCCTACGGGGTCGGGATCTGGATGGGCAACAGTGAATCCTTCCCGCAGTCGGCCAAGCCCGCGACGTCGCTGACTGCCGCGGCACCGCTCTGGCGAGCGTTTGTCCGGGACCTCACCGCGAAACAGCCGATCGCCGACTTCGCCCGGCCCAAGGGCGTGATCCGGGCAACGATTGATGCGTGGACCGGCGGCAAGCCCGGGCCCTGGACGCGCGACACAGTGAGCGAGTGGTTCATCTCCGGGACACAGCCCGGCGCCGCCAAGGCGATCGACCCGGCGGGCCTCCTCTACACCCGCTCATGCGGCGGCTGGCGCGTGGACCCGCTCAAGGCGGAGCTCGGTCCGCGGGCCTGGGACGACGACGTCTCGAACTGGCTGAGCCGGGCGCGGCGCGGCGTCGGCGTCGTGGGCCCGTACGAGTCCCGGACCGCGTACTTCTGGGAGCGGTCCGGCTGGGGCGGTCCCCTGCTCGGCACATGCGCGCCGAAGCCGAAGCCGAAGCCCGAGGAGCCGACGCCCGCGGAGCCGAAGCCTCCGAAGGACCCGGGCGATCCGGGAGGTGGAGGCGGCGGCGGGAAGCCCACGCCCACGCCACCGCCCGCCCCGTGATCCTCGACGACGGGTTCGGGCGGTCGATCGCTCGCGGGGCGGGCCTGGCGGTGGGCGTCGGGTTGATCGCGCTCCTGGCGCTCCTCGCCGTCGCGGCCGCCCACGTCCTGGTCCTCGTGCTCATCGCGATCATCTTCGCGTCCGGCCTCCAGCCGTTCGTCGCCTGGATCCGCGGCCACCTCCCGATCGGTCGGGGCCCGACGATCCTGCTCGTCTACGGCGCCTTCCTCGCGGTCGTGATCGCGATGGCCCTGTTTGTCCTCCCAGCCGCGTTCGCCCAGCTCGAGCGAACGATCGTGTCCCTGCCGCCCTTCCTGGATCGAGCCCGGGAATGGGCAGATACGATCCGACCGGCCGGTCTTGGCGCCGGCATCACGTCCGTCATCGATGCGGCCGCGGGTGCCATCCCCAGGGATGGTGCCGCCCCGGCGCCCGGTCAGGTCGTCGCGATCGGGCTGACGGTGGCGGAGACGCTGACCTCGGTCGTGACCCTCCTGGCCGTCGTCTACTTCTGGCTCACCGAGCACTCCCGGCTCCAGCGCTACGTGCTCGCCTTTGTCCCGACGGATCGTCGCACGCGCGCCCGCGACGTCTGGAACGCGGCCGAAACCCGGCTCGGGATGTGGGTCCGCGGTCAGCTGATCCTGATGGCCTCGATCGGAGTCGCGACCTCGATCGCCTACACCCTGCTGGGCGTGCCCGCGGCTCTGCTGCTCGGTCTCATCGCGGCCGCGGCCGAGGCGATCCCGATCGTCGGGCCATTGCTCGGCGCGATTCCGGCGATCCTCGTCGCCGCGACCGTCTCCCCCGAGTTGGCCGTCGTGGTCGCGGTCATCTACCTCGTTCTCCAGTTCGTCGAGGGCAACGTCCTGGTGCCGATCGTCATGCGCAACACGATCGGAATCTCGCCCTTCCTCGTCATCCTCAGCGTCCTGATCGGCGGCGCGGCCGGCGGCTTCGTCGGGGCGTTGCTGGCGGTTCCGATCGCGGCCGCCGGCGAGGTCCTGATCGAGGGGCTTCAGGCCCGCGAGGTCCCGGTCGCCCAGGACCCGACGAGCGGCGAGACGACCAAGGACGAGACGAATGCCGCCGGCGAGCCCGACCAGGGTCCGCCCGGCGGCGAGCCGAGGCAGGCCGTTCCGACGCCAACGCCAACGCCAACGCGCTGACCGTCGCGAACGCCACGACTCAGGGGTTCCGGCCGGCGACGACCGGATCGAGCGCACCCTCGAGCCGATTGCAACACCGCTGCAACCTGAAGCTGCTCGTCGCCGATTGCCCTGCGACCCCCGGCCTGCGCTACTGCAGCGGGACGTCGCTGGTGTGGGCAGCGCGTCGATTTCGAGGGTGTTCGTGACGCAGGATGGCATCGGATTGAGCGTCGGCGGCGCGACGACGCGTCCCGATCCGACGCACGCCCCAGAGGACGCGTCAGACGCGGTAGGCGGGCTTGACCTGCCGATCGACCTGCGTGCGATCCTCGAGGGGATCGCCGCCGGGGTGACCGTCCAGGATGACCGCGGTCACCTTCTCTTCGTGAACAAGGACGCAGCGATCCTGGGCGGCTACCACTCCCCGCAGGAGATGCTCGCCGCGTCGCCGATCGAGATGTTCAACCGGTTCCAGCTCGTGGACGAGCACGGCGAGCCGTTTCCGTTCGATCGGCTACCCGGCCGGCGCGTCCTGGCCGGCCAGATGGCCGAGCCGGTGCTGATCGGATTTCGGCTGCTCGCCGATGGGGCCGAACGCTGGTCGATCGTCCGGGCGCGCGCCACCACTCTTGCGGACGGCCGGCACGTCGCGATCAACACGTTCCACGACGTCACGCCGCGGGTCGAGACCGAGCGTCGGATCCGGGCCAGCGAAGTGCGCACCCGAGAGTTGGCCGAGGCGCGCCGCCGTGACGAAGAGTTCGCCCGCCACCTCGCCGCCACGTCCCTGCGCCTCGACGAGGAGCGCGACGTGGCCACCGTCGTCCAGCTGGCCGCCGAGGCATCGATCCCGATCCTCGCCGACTGGTGCGTCGTCGACCTGCTCCAGGCCGACGGAACGCTCCGGCGCGTCGGCCTGGCCGCCCGGGACCCGGAGCTGCAGGCCCTGGTCGAGCCGCTCCGCGACCATCCGTCCACCCAGAGCCCGGATCGCGTCAGCCGACGGGCCGTGAGTGCTCGACGTTCGATCGTGGTCCCCGACATCGAGGAGTTCTGGGCGGCCGAGGCGACGCCCGACCTGGACCTTCGGCGCATTCTCCGGGCGACGGGGATCCGGTCGGTCATCGCCGAGCCCTTGCTGGCCCGGGGCGAGGTCATCGGGGCAGTCGTCTTCGCGACGGTGGGCGAGCGCCGCCACGACGACGTCGCAACCGCGGCGAGCACCGAGATGGCGACCCGGATCGGCCTTGCGATCGCCAACACGGTCTCGTACGAGGCGGAGTTGGTGGCCCGCGAGGCGGCGGAGCGGTTGGCGGTCCGGATGGAGCGCCTCCAGGCGGTGACCCGGATCCTGGCCGAGGTCGGGACGGTCGACGATGTGGTCAGGATCGTGATCGACGAGGCCGGCCGGGCATTCCGCGCTGACGGGGCGGCCGTCGGCTTGCTCGACGAGGCGGCGTCCGGGCTCGACGTGGTCGAGCAGGCGGGCGACAACCCGGCGACGATCTCGCTCCGGACCGTGCCCCTCGCGTCGGATCTGCCGATCGCCATCGCGGTCCGCGAGAACCGGCCGGTGTGGCCGGCCGCACGGGACGCGGCCGCGCCCGAGGTGTCCGCGACGGATCAGCCTGGGACACATTGGGCCGTCCCGCTCGTCTCCGATTGGACACCCATCGGCGGCCTCAGCCTGGCGTTCGGCGCGAAGCGGACGATCACGGCGGACGACAAGCGCCTGGTCCGGGCGTATGCCGACCTCGGCGCCGGAGCCATTGTCCGGCTGCGTCTCGGGGCGCTCCATCAACAGCTCCTCCTGGCCAACGAGGCCGAACGGGCGCGCCTCGAATCGGTGCTTCGCCAGATGCCGATCGGGGTCATCCTCGCGTCCGCGCCCGACGGCCGGTTCCTGTACGCGAACGAGGCCGCGCGCCGCCAGTCGCCGTTGCCGATCGAGATCGGCCAATCGCCGGCCTATGGGCGGGCCGACGCGTTTGCCGCCGACGGCTCGCGGCTCGGCGCCGACGACTGGCCGATGCGCCGGGCGATGCGCGGCGAGACCGTCGAGAACGAGAGCATCGAGATCTCCTACGACACCGGCGCCCGCCTCACCTTCGCGATGAGCGCCGCGCCGATCCCGGGTCCGTCGGGCGCGATCGAGGCGGCGGTCCTGACCTATACCGACGTCACCCAACGGATCCGGGCCCAGGAACGCGAGACTTTCCTTGCCCGGGCCTCCGAGGTCCTGGCGTCCTCGCTCGACTTCGAGACGACGGTCCAGGACGTCGCCGACCTCGCGGTCCCGTACTTCGCCGACTGGTGCGTCGTCCACGTCGCGGGTGAGGAGGGACTGCCCGAGCGAATCGCGGTCGCCCATCGCGATCCGGCGATGGTCGAGCTCGCCATCCGACTCCAGAACGAGTATCCGGCCGATCCCAACGCCGACACGGGCACCGCCGCGATCCTGCGAACGGGCACATCCGAGCTGATGCCGGACATCCCGCCCGAGATCATCGACGCCGCGGCCAGGAACGATGTCCACCGGGACTTGCTCCGGACCCTCGCTCTGCGGTCCTATCTTGCCGTCCCATTGATGGCGGCCGGCCGGATCACCGGCGTCCTGAGCCTCGTCGGCACTGAAGGTGGTCACCGCTTCTCGGCCGAGGACGTCGCGTTCGCCGAGAACCTCGCCGACCGGGCGGCGGCCGCGATCGAGAATGCCCGCTTGTTCCGCGAGGGGGTCCGGTTCAAGCGGTTGCTCGACGCCACCGGCGATGCGGTGCTGATGCTCGACCCAGGGGACGGCCGGATCGTCTACGCCAACCGCGGCGCGGCCGACCAGTTTGGATTGCCGCTCGAGGAGCTGACCGGATCCCGGATCGGCGACCACGTCGACGCGGCAGCGGGAGCGACGCTCGCTGCAACGATCGCGTCGATCCAGGACAGTGGCGCTGTCGGTCGGACCGAGACGTTCGCCCTCCAGCGACCCGACGGCGTGCTCCTTCCTGTCGAAGTCCGCTTCG
>JALYPW010000323.1 GCA_030856145.1 Chloroflexota bacterium
CGCCTCCTCGTCGAGACCGATTCGCCGTACCTCTCGGCTCCTGGTGCCCCGCGCGGCCGGAATGCTCCGGAGTGGGTCGGCCTGACGGCGGCCTGGGTCGCCGGCCTCCGCGGCGAGGATCCGGCGCCGTCAGGCGCAGCCCTGGTCGCCGCCTACGACGCGACGTTCGGTTTGACACGCCAAACCGCAAAAGCGTAGGATTAGCACTCTCACATCGAGAGTGCCAACAGGGGTCCGTTCCAGACCGGCAGGCGACCCGTCCCAGCAGGACGGACGCCCGAGGAGACCGGTCAGCGACTCCACAGCGGCACTTCACCACCCCGCCGGGGATGCGATCGGCGACGCCGATCCGGTCCCTCGCCCAACCAGCACGACGGAGGCATCGGCCCCGTCCCAGGAGGAATGCACGTTGGCCACCGCCACCGCTTCCAAGACGAAGCTTCGCCCGCTCGGCGACCGCGTCGTGATCCAGCCGACCGCTCGTGAGGAGATGACCAAGTCCGGCATCGTCCTCCCCGACACGGTCAAGGAGAAGCCCCAGAAGGGCCTGATCCTCGCCGTCGGCCCGGGTCGCACCCTCGACGATGGCAAGCGCGAGAGCATCGACGTCAAGAAGGGCGACACGGTCCTGTACGCCAAGTACGCCGGCACCGAGTTCAAGATCGACGAAGAGGAGCTCCTCATCGTCAGCCAGAAGGACATCCTCGCGATCGTCGAGGACTGAGTTCCTCGCGTCGCCGTCAATCCGACCCCCAACCCGAGTCTCCAGGAGGGACACGAACATTGTCTAAGCAGCTGATCTTCGACGAGACTGCTCGTCGCAGCCTCAAGCGCGGAATCGACAAGCTCGCCGACGCCGTCAAGGTCACGATCGGTCCGAAGGGCCGCAACGTCGTCCTCGACAAGAAGTTCGGATCGCCGACGATCACCAACGACGGCGTGACGATCGCTCGCGACATCGAGCTCGACGACCCGTTCGAGAACATGGGCGCCCAGCTTCTCAAGGAAGTCGCGACCAAGACCGACGACGTCGCCGGCGACGGCACGACCACCGCGGTCGTCCTCGGCCAGGCGATGGTCGCCGAGGGCCTCCGCGTCGTGACCGCCGGGGCCAACCCGATGGTCGTCAAGCGCGGCATCGAGCAGGCCGTCGCGGTCGTCGTGGCCGAGCTCGAGAAGCACAAGGTCGACGTCTCGTCGCGCGAGCAGATCGCGGCCGTCGCCGCCATCTCCGCCGCCGATCCGGAAGTCGGCGAGATCATCGCCGAGGTGATGGACAAGGTCGGCAAGGACGGCGTCATCACCGTCGAGGAAGGGCAGTCGCTCGGCCTCGAGAAGGAATACACCGAGGGCATGCAGTTCGACCGGGGCTACCTCTCGGCGTACTTCGTGACCAACCCCGATCGGATGGAGGCGGTTCTCGAGAATCCGCTCATCCTGATCACCGACAAGAAGATCTCCAGCGTCCAGGACATGCTCCCGGCGCTCGAGAAGGCCGTCCAGCAGGGCAAGCCCACGCTGATCATCGCCGAGGACATCGACGGTGAGGCCCTCGCCACGCTCGTCGTGAACAAGCTCCGCGGCACCGTCTCGGTCCTGGCCGTCAAGGCCCCGGGCTTCGGCGATCGGCGCAAGGAGATGCTCCGCGACATCGCCACCCTGACCGGTGGCACGGTCATCAGCGAGGAAGTCGGCCGCAAGCTCGACTCCGTGACGTTCGAGGACTTCGGCTCGGCTCGCCGCGTCGTCGCGACCAAGGACGACACGACCGTCATCGACGGCGCCGGTTCGCCGGACCAGATCAAGGCCCGCATGAGCCAGATCAAGGCCCAGATCGAGGACACGACCTCCGACTACGACAAGGAGAAGCTCCAGGAGCGCCTTGCCAAGCTGTCGGGCGGCGTGGCCGTGATCAAGGTCGGCGCGGCCACCGAGGTCGAGCTCAAGGAGAAGAAGCACCGCATCGAGGATGCGCTCTCGACGACCCGTGCGGCCGTCGAAGAGGGCCTCGTCGCCGGCGGCGGCACCGCGCTCCTGCAGGCCATTCCGTCGCTCGACAAGCTCAAGCTCGAAGGTGACGCTCAGGTCGGTGTCGAGATCGTCCGCAAGGCGCTCGAGGCCCCGGCCCGCCAGATCGCCGACAACGCCGGGCAGTCCGGCGAGGTCGTCGTGAACGCGGTCAAGGCCGCCAAGATCGGCCATGGCTACGACGCGCTCCGCAACGAGTACGGCGACATGTTCAAGAAGGGGATCGTCGACGCCCGCAAGGTGACTCGATCCGCCCTCCAGAACGCGGCCTCGATCGCGGCGATGGTCCTGACGACCGAGACCCTGATCACGGACATCCCCGAGAAGTCAGCGGCCGGCGCCGGCGGTGGCCACGGCCACGGCGGCGGCGGAGACATGGACTTCTAGTCCGACCCCGCATCAAGCACGAAGGCCCCTCTCGGCGACGGGAGGGGTCTTCGTCGTTCCCGCCAGTTGGTGCGAAGACGTAGCGTTTCGAGGACTGGTCGCGGGGGCCGTGCAGCAGCGGCCGGCGAGGATGACCATGGAATGAAACGCTCGCATCAGAAGACCCGATGATCGATCAAGCCGATTCCACGCTCACCAACCTGCGCAGCGCCCTGCGATCGGCGGGGCTCGAGGTCCGCAGCCGGCGACTCGCCAACGGTCGGACGTACAGCGTCCGCGACAAGGCGTCCGGCGAAGTCCTGATCAGGGGGCTGACGGATCTGGACGAGCTTCGGAATCGAGTGTGGTGGCTGCTCCGGACGCGCCGACTCCGTGCGGCCGGGACGCAGGCCGTGGCCGTCCCCGTACGGCCGTCGTGCACGGCGTGTGGGCTGGCACGAGTCGGCGCGTTCCGCTTCTGCCAGTCCTGCGGCTTCGACTTCGAGCCAGTCAAGGTGGACGCTCTCGCAGCGGGCGGGACGCATGAGGTCCCGTACCTGGCACCCGGCGTTCAGGTGATTGCGGCCGACCCCAACGGTCGGGCCGACCGCTGGCCCGCGGTGCCCTCTGGCACGCCACTGGCTTACCGGTCAGCCGTCGAACGCATCCCGACCATCGCAGCACAGCTGTCGCCCGTCGACGACGAGCCGGCTCGGGGACGGTTTGACGGGCTTGCGCGATACGTGCGCAGGCAGGCAGCGGAGGAGGGCGGCCGGCAGTTGCTGATCGGCGCGGCGCTCGGCGGACTCGTCGGCGCCGCCGTGAGCGTCGTTCTTGCCCTCCTCGCCGGTTGATCGGACCGAGCGAAGCGGCGGACGCTACACCGCCGGAAGCAGCCAGACGAAGGCAAGCGCAAGGAAGAGCGCGACGATCGTGCCCACGGCGATCAGGAGGATCGATCGCGACGCCGGCCGAAAGGCGGCGTCATCGATCCGCAGGCGACTGACCAGATATCGCCAGGCGCCGACGCCGACGAGGACCATGCCGGTCGCGATCGCGCCCGTCGACAACAGTCGAGCGATCGGCAGCGCGGGATCGACGTCGCGGTCCAGGAGCTGTGCGCCGGCGATCCCGAGAGCCGCCAGCGTCAGGCCCGTTCGGAACCACGCCAGGAAGGTCCGCTCGTTCGCCAGATGGGTCCGGGCACGAGAGTCGGGGTCGACCGGTCGTTCGGCCGGCGCGGCCTCGCCGGTCATCGAGGCGCGGGACCCCATCGTTCGGTCGTGCGTGTCATGGGCGCCATCGTAGTCGTCGCCTCCGGCACGCGATTGCCGGACCCACTGGGACGTTCGGCCGTTTGACAGCATGCGGGACCGTTCGGCACGCTGACGACCGAACATCCATCCAAAGGGGAATTCCTTGATCCGACGCCTCGTGCTCCTGCCGATCGCCCTCCTGGCGGTCCTCTCGCTCGTGCTCGCCGCGTGTAGCGCCACGCCGCCGGCGGCCCCCGCCCTGACCGATCCGAAGGAGATCGTCACCAAGGGCGTGACCTCCCTCGCCGAGGTCAAGACCCTCGAGTTCACCGGCTCCTTCACCGGCCTGGTCAAGGTTCCCCAGATGGGCGACTTCGACCTCTCGACCGTGAAGATGGCCGGCGCCATCGACATCGCCAACAAGAACCTGAAGTTCAGCCTCGACGCGCCGACGATCCTCGGCACGAAGATCGAGGCCCTCGTGGTCGACAACGTCGCCTACTACAAGATCGAGGGCATGGTCGCCGCGATGCTCGGCGGCACCGCAGGCAAGTACACCAAGGCCGACGTGCCGGCCCCGACCTCATCGAGCGACCCGCTCGCGGCAGCCACCGACATCACGAAGGCGGTCGCCGAGCTTCAGGCCGCACTCGCCAAGCTGCCGACGCCGCCGACCAAGGCGGCTGACGAGAAGTGCGGCGACCAGGACTGCTACCACGTGGTCATGAAGCTGACCGCGGCCGACCTGAAGGCGCTCGATCCGACCGCGTCGGTCGACGGCGACGTCAGCTTCGACATCTGGACCCGCAAGAGCGACAACCGCCCGGCCAAGCTCTCGTTCTCGGCCACCTCGGTCGAGATGGGCACGTTCGGGATGGCGCTCGACCTGAAGTACGACGTCGCGGTCTCGGTCGCGGCCCCGCCGGCGGACCAGATCGCGCCGTAATCGGTCGCGGCGCGCACCGTCGCACCCCCCGACCACCCGCGACCCGGGTCCTACGACTCGGGTCGCGCGATTCTGGATCGTCGTTGCGCTCACCCCCACAAGCGACGAAGGACCCGAGTCGACGGTACCCCGCGAGGTCCTCGACGGTGCCCATGAGGGCCTCGCGGCGCCTTCCTGCGTCGGTTGTGGTCCTGGCCGCAACATCCAGTTCCGGAACGGATCGATCGGTCCGAACGTGGTCGTCGGGCGTTGCTTGTGGCTGCCACCGCAACACTCGACCCTCGACCCGCCGAGAGTTTGAGTCGGCTGTTGGCTTTGCGTCCTCATGGAGAAGCGATCGGACCCGGACACGGTGAGGCCCGGTGAAGGGCGCCGACCTACAATGAGCCGGTGACCTCCCCGACTCGCCGGACCCGTCCCGGACGCCTCCTCGACGAGCCTCCGGCCGGTGAGGGAACGCTCTTCGCCGACGCCGTCGAGGTGCTCCCGGACGGTGGCCCGGCCGAGCCGGACTGGCTGCGCGAGGCTCCGACCGCCACCGAGACGCCGGTCGAGCTGACCTCCGACGAACGCCGCGAACGCGAGGCCGCGACCAATGCCGCGCGCACGGCCAAGACCGCGGCCCGGGCCCTCGAGATCGTCGAGCGCCTGAACCCGGAACAGGCCCGCGCCGTCACGACCACCGATGGACCGCTCCTGATCCTCGCCGGGGCCGGATCCGGCAAGACCCGCGTCCTCGCTCATCGGATCGCCTACCTCGTCGGCGTGAAGGACGTGAGGCCGTGGTCGATCCTCGCGGTGACGTTCACGAACCGCGCCGCCGGCGAGCTCCGTGAGCGGATCATCAGCCTCGTCGGCGAGCCCGGCCGCGACGTCCAGGCCGGGACCTTCCACTCGCTCTGTGCCCGCGTCCTCCGCCGTGATGGCGAGGCCATCGGGATCAGCCGCCGCTTCGTCGTCTACGACACCGAGGACCAGCAGAGCCTGATGAAGCAACTCCTGCGCGAGGAGGACCTGCCCCTGACCGGCGAGTTCCGGCCGAGCGCCGTCCTCGGCGCGATCAGCCGGGCGAAGAACGAGATGCTCGACGCGACGTTCCTCGCCGAGAACGCGGTCAATCACCGCGAGCGGACGATCGCCAAGCTCGCCGTTCGCTACGAGCAGCGCCTGCGGAAGGTCGGCGCTCTCGACTTCGACGATCTCCTGCTCAAGGCCGTCGTCCTCTTCGACGAGTCGCCCGAGACGCTTGCCCGCTACCAGGACCGCTGGCGCTACCTCCACGTCGACGAATACCAGGACACGAACCGGCCGCAATACCTCTGGATCCGAGCGCTGGCCGCGAAGCACCGCAACCTCGCGGTCGTCGGTGACGACGACCAGTCGATCTACCGCTGGCGCGGCGCCGACCTGCGCAACATCCTCGACTTCGAGCGCGACTACCCCGACGCGGCCGTCGTCAAGCTCGAGCAGAACTACCGCTCGACCCAGCTCATCCTGGACGCGGCCCACGCCGTCGTGTCGCGCAACAGCGAGCGGACCGACAAGAAGCTCTGGACCGAGAAGGCCGGCGGGGCGAAGATCCAGCGCTTCGAGGCCTACAACGAGGAGGAGGAGGCCGAGTGGATCGCCCGCCAGGTCGAGGGCCTGGTCGGCGGTCGCGGGTCGGTCCTGACGCGCAAGGCGGACGACGACGACGCGGGCTCGCTCCGGGCTCGTGACATCGCCGTCATGTACCGGATGAACGCCCAGTCCCGCGCGATCGAGGAATCGTTCCTGCGCTACGGGATCCGCTACCAGCTCGTCGGCGGAACCCGGTTCTACAGCCGGCGCGAGGTCAAGGACGCTCTGGCGTATCTCCGCGTCCTGCGCTCCGACACGGACAGCGTCAGCTTCGAGCGGATCGTGAACATTCCCGCCCGGGCGATCGGCGACAAGACGATCCAGGTCATCCGCGACGCCTCGGTCCGGGGCGGGATCTCGACCTGGGAGGCGATCCAGCAGGCGGCCCGCGGCGAGCTCGACGGCCTGGGGCCGCGGGCCCGGACCGCCCTGGCCGACTTCGCGGCCCTGATCGCGCGACTCCGCTCGAAGGTCGGCGTCCTGAACCTGCCCGAGCTGCTCGACGAGACCCTCGAGGCGTCCGGATATCGGGCGATGCTCGCCGACGGTTCCGAGGACGGCGAGGACCGCTGGGCGAATCTCCTCGAGCTGCGCTCGGTCACGACCCGCTACGACGACCTCGAGCCGGAGGACGCGCTGGACCGCCTTCTCGAGGAGACGGCCCTTGTCGCCGACCAGGATTCGTACGAGGGCGATGCCGACGCGGTCACGATGATCACGCTCCACGCGGCGAAGGGCCTCGAGTTCCCGGTCGTGTTCATCGCCGGGCTCGAGGAGGGCGTGTTCCCGCACAGCCGGGCGCTCGACGACGAGAAGGAGCTCGAGGAGGAGCGCCGCCTGGCGTACGTCGGGATGACCCGGGCCATGCGCCGCCTGTTCCTGTCCCATGCCTGGCGGCGGGCGACGTGGGGGATGGGCCAGCCGTCGGTCCCGTCGCGATTCCTGCTCGAGATCCCGGCCGAGCTGATGGTCGGGCCGGACCTGGCGTCGGGCAGCGCGGACCTTGACGTGGATCTGGACCTGGCCTTCGGGGCGCGCGGGACGACCCGGTTCGGGCGCCCGACCCGGAACGGCTACGGCGGTGGCGGGGCCTACCGTCAGGGGAGCGGCACACCGGGCGCCCCGCAGGCCGGACAGGCGTTCCGGCCAAGCCGCGATCTCAACGCAAAGCGCGAGGCGTACGACGAGGGCGCGCCGTCCGGCTCGCTGGCCCGGCCGGCGTCGATGGGCCAGGCTCCGACCGGTGCGGTCAAGCTGCCACGGCCGATCATCCCCGGCGAGCGCCAGTACCGCGACGGCGATCGGGTCCGCCACGGGCGCTGGGGCGACGGCATCGTCGTGACCTCGAAGCTCACCCGGAGCGACGAGGAGATCACGGTCGCGTTCAAGGACGCGACGATCGGGCGCAAGACGATGCTGGCGAGCCTCGCGAACCTCGATCTCATCGGCTAGGCTCGCGGCGATGACTGCCGTCGAGCCCCGTCGCGATCCAGTCCCGATCGTGAGCCTCACCGAGTACGAACCGCTCGCCCGCGACATCATGGAACCTGCGGCCTTCGACTACATCGCCGGTGGCGCCTGGGACGAGCAGTCCCTGGTCGAGGCCGAGGCGGCCTGGCGCCGGCGCCGCCTCCGGCCGCGCGTCCTCGTCGACGTCGCCCACGTCGATCCGGCGACGACGATGGCCGGCGCCTCGATCCCGATGCCGGTCGCGATCGCCCCGATGGCCGCCCATGGCCTGGCTCACCCGTCGGCCGAATGCGCCAGCGCCCGAGCTGCGGCAGCCGCCGGCGTGCCGTTCACCCTCTCGACGATGTCGACTGCCTCGATCGAGGACGTCGCCGCCGCGGCTCCGGATGGGATCCGCTGGTTCCAGCTCTATCCCCAGGCGGACCCGAAGCGCAGCCGGAGCCTCGTCGCCCGGGCCGCCGACGCCGGCTACTCGGCGCTCGTCGTGACGGTGGATCTGCCGGTTCTCGGCTATCGAGAGCGCGACCTCCGATCCGGCTTCGACCTCCCGGGCCCCCATGGCAACTTTCCGGATCGCGGCCCAGACCACGCCTCCCACGGCGGCGAGACGAGCGGCTTCGACATCCTCCAGCACGACCTCGATCGCGGTCTCGTCTGGTCGGACCTTGCGACGATCCGGAGCTGGTCGAGCTTACCGATCATCCTGAAGGGGATTCTGACGGCCGAGGACGCCCGAATCGCGGTCGAGGAGGGCATCGACGGGATCGTCGTCTCGAACCACGGAGCGCGTCAGCTGGATCGAGCCGTGGCGACCGTGGACGTGCTGGAGGAGGTCGTCGAGGCGGTTGCCGGCCGGACCGAGGTCTGGGTCGATGGCGGAATTCGACGCGGTCTCGACGTCGTGACGGCGCTGGCGCTCGGGGCCCGCGGCGTGCTCGTCGGCCGGCCGATCCTGTGGGCCCTTGCCGCGGGCGGTCAGGCGGGCGTCGAGCAGGCCCTCGCGATCCTGCGGACCGAGACGATCCTCGCGATGACCCTCCTCGGGGCGCGCACCCCGGGCGACGTGACGCGGGGCCACGTCGCAGGCTGACGTTCAGCGGGCGGGCCGGCTCAGCTGCTCGAGATGCTCGTCGTAATGCTCGTCGCCGTTGCCCCGGAACCAGTCGGCGAGGGGATCGCCGTCGGTCCAGGCGAAATGATCGCCGTCGAACAGCTCCTCGTCGCTCGCGCCATCGATCGCAGCGATCATCCGCGCGAACGCGGCGCCTTCGCCGGCCCGGACGTCCTCGAGGGAGCGATCCCGGCTCGCGGCGTGGTACCGGGCGTTCAGCTCGTCGGTCTCGACCCGCTCGCCCGGCTCCGTTCCCGCCCGGAGGCGCTCCAGCAGGTCCACGGCCCGGCGTTCCCACGCCTCGAGGTGGGCGAGCACGTCCTGGCGGGTCCACAGGTCGTCGATTCGGTCGCTCATCGCCTCGTCGGTGACTCCGGTCAGGATCGCGTCCAGGCGGGCGCGCCCGTGTCGGATCGCCGCCAGCAGGGCCGGCTTGTCCATCGCCGTGGTTGTCATCGTGCAGGCTCCTTGCGCGGCGCGGCTTCTGCGCTGCTCTCGTCGAAAGGCTAGACCCTGAACGCGTCGAGAACCGTCAGGTTTCCTATGCTTGGCGCGATGACCGATGAGATGACGTCAACCGACGAGACCGCTCTCGGGACGGATGGGCTGCCCGTTGATCCGGCCCTGATCGCCGAGGCGACGGGGCTGGCCGAGGCCGACGCCAGCGCCCGCCACGCGGCGCTCGCCGAGGAGATCGAGGCAGCGAACACGGCCTACTACGAGGCGGACGCCCCGCTCCTCACCGACGCCGAGTGGGACCAGCGCTTCCGCCGGCTCGTGGCGCTCGAGGCCGCCTGGCCGGCCCTGATCACACCGTCGTCGCCGACCCAGCGGGTCGGGGCGCAGCTGGCCGGCACGTTCGATGAGGTCCGCCACCGCCGGCCGATGCTGTCGCTCTCGAACGCCTTCAGCCACGACGAGTTGCGCGGCTTCGATACCCGGGTCCGGCGCGGTCTCGGGCTCCCGCCCGCTCCGGAGGTGGCCCCGGACCTCACCTACGTCGCGGAGCTGAAGATCGACGGCCTCGCCATCACGCTCCGCTACGAGCGCGGCCGCTTCGTGCAGGGCGCGACCCGCGGCGACGGCACGACCGGCGAGGACGTCACGGCCAATCTCCGCACGATCCGGAGCGTGCCCGCGCGCCTCTCGGAGCCGGCCACCGTCGACGCCCGCGGCGAGGTCTACATGCCGAAGACCGAGTTCGCCCGGATCAATGCCGAGCGCGAGGAGGCCGGTCTCGCGCTCTATGCCAACCCGCGCAACTCCGGGGCCGGCTCTCTCCGCCAGAAGGATCCCGCGGTGACTGCCGGCCGCAGGCTGAGTGCCTGGCTGTACCAGCTGATCGAGGAGGACGATGCCGCGCTGACCCTCGAACTCGCTTCGGTGGCGCCCGGCGCCGTCGGCACCGACTCGTCCGGCGCCGGGGTCGCCAGCCAGTCGGCGGCCCTCGATCGCCTCGACGCCATCGGCTTCGCCGTCAACCCGAATCGCGCGGCCGGCCTCGACATCGCGGGGGTCATCGCCTTCACCGAGACCTGGCGCGAGGCGCGCCACGAGCTCCCGTACGAGACCGACGGAGTGGTCGTGAAGGTCGATCGGTTCGACCAGCAGGCCCGGCTCGGGATGGTCAGCCGTGCGCCGCGCTGGGCGATTGCCTACAAGTTCCCGCCCGAGCAGGTCGAGACGGTCCTCGAGGACATCGTCCCGTACGTCGGGCGGACCGGGACCCTGACCCCGGTGGCGCACCTGACGGCTGTCAAGGTCGCGGGCTCGACCGTGACCCGGGCGACCCTCCACAACCTCGACGAGATCGGTCGGAAGGGCCTCCTGATCGGCGATCACGTCATCCTCCAGAAGGCCGGCGACGTGATCCCCGAGGTGGTCGGGCCGATCGTGGCCAGGAGGACGGGCACCGAGCGCCCCTTCGCGATGCCCACCGTCTGCCCGGTCTGTGCCACGGCCATCGTCCAGGACGAGGGGGCCGTCCGCCAGTACTGCCCGAACCTCGCCTGCCCGGCCCGGATCGGCCAGGAGTTCCAGCACTTTGTGGGACGGGGCGGGATGGACATCGAGGGGGCCGGCTGGAAGGTCCTCGAGCAGCTTCTCCAGACCGGGCTCGTGCGGAAGCGGGGCGACGTCTACCGCCTGACTGTCGAGGACCTCGAGGGGCTTGACCGGTTCGCCCGGAAAAGCGCCGAGAACCTCCACACATCGATCCAGAAGGCGCGCCGGCGGCCGCTCGAGCGGATCATCGCCGGCCTCGGGATCCCGCAGGTCGGGTTCACGACCGCGATCGAGCTGGCGGCCTGGCTGGCCGGCGAGGTTCCGGCCGGTGACGACTGGCTGCGCCGGGCGGCGGCGCTCCTCGAACGGGTCGCGACCGAAGAGCCCGAGCGATTCGCCGAGGTGGCCGGCATCGGCCCGACCGTGTCGTCCGCCCTGGCCGCATGGTTCGCGACCGACGGTCCGGGTCGGGGCGTGCTCGAGGACCTCGCCGATGCCGGCGTCGAGCCCGACGTGCCGGCGCCGCGTCCGGCCGCCGGCGGCGAATCGGCCGCCACGGGCCCGCTGGCCGGCAAGACAGTCGTCGTCAGCGGCACGATCGAGGGGTACAGTCGGGAGGAGGCCGAGCAGGCGGTCCGCGACGCGGGCGGGAAGGCGTCGGGCTCGGTGTCGAAGAAGACCGACTATCTCGTCGCCGGTCCGGGTGCCGGCTCGAAGCTGGTCAAGGCCGAAACGCTCGGGGTCGCCGTGCTGGACGCGGCCGGGTTCCGGATGCTGTTGGCGAACGAGGGAGATGAGCTATGAACGACGCGGAGCAGCAATTCGCCGAACGACTCGCGACCGACCTCGCCCAGGTCCTGGGCGCAGGGATCGCCGTCGACGACCTCGAGCTCAGCGCGGGGGACGAGGTGTCGAGCGTCCGGGCGACGCTCCTCGTCGAGGGCCGGGTCGAGACGATCGAGGTGTCCGGACCGGACGTCGTGTCCCTCTACCGACCGCTGATCGAACGCGCTGCCGAACTCCGCCTCGGAGCGGCGTTCTGGCGCATGATCGGGCCCGCCTGACCGCCTGACCGCCTGCGTGCCGATCCGACGGTCGGTTGCGATCAGGAGGACAATCGCGCCGGAGGTGGACGAATGAACGTCCCCATGGCTGGCGAACCGGATTGCGCCTGCACCCACTCGCTGGAGTGCAACCACGGCTGTCACGGTCGTCATTGCGATCCAACCGAGCACGTCTGCTCGCTCGAGTTCCTGCCCGACGAAGGCGGCCTCACGCCGTGGGGCTGCGCCGGGTGCACGCCCGGCGAGGGTAGCCCGCATCTCGCCGGTTGCACGGTCACGACGCCGATGACGCGAGCACCGGCGCCGGGGATCGATCCCTGGCCGCTGCTCCGCAACTGAGACGCGCCACCGGCCGATCATGCCCCGAGTGGGTCAACCGACGGCTGGGCCATCGCTCGGACGCCGTCTCAGGCGCTGGGTGCACGAAGTGACGGCTGGAGGCGCGAATTCAGTCCGTCGGGGGCCGACGCCGGACGTCCGGACGTCCGGACGTCCGTTCATGCAGTCGGTGCACCAATCGCGCTCGGGAACGGGCGTTGGCCGCCGCGCTCCGGAGCTGGCGCGCTCGAGCGTCAGCCGAGCGCGCCGTTGAACTGACCGAAAATCGCATCGGGCTGCCAGTCCAGCGCCTCACCGCGGATCATCCGCATGCCACCCAGTTCCTCCTCCCAGCCCGCCGCCCGGAGCGCCGCGCGCCCGCGGTCGTTGTTGGCCAGGACGCCAGCG
>JALYPW010000334.1 GCA_030856145.1 Chloroflexota bacterium
CCCTCCGGCCCAGCGCCCGGCCGCTCCACGACTGGTCGACCCGGCCGAAGATCCTGATCACGAACGACGACGGCGTGGAGTCGCGCGGCTTGCTCGCGTTGAAGCAGGCGATGGACCTGCTGGGCGACACGACGGTCGTCGCGCCCGACACGAACCAGAGCGCGGTCGGCCACCAGAAGACGCTGATGCGGCCGCTCCGCGTTCGGGAGCGAACCCTCGGCGACGGCTCGATCGGCTACTCGGTCGACGGCAGCCCGACGGACGCGGTCAGCATCGCCTTCCTCGGCTATTTCGGACACGGCTTCGATCTGGTCGCATCCGGGATCAACTACGGGGCCAACCTCGGCGACGACATCACCTACTCGGGGACGGTCTCGGCCGCGATGGAGGCGGTGATCAACGGCTGTCCGGCCTTCGCGATCAGCCAGGAGTATTACGAGCACCCCGACTTCGCCCTCGCCACCGTCGCCGCGACCACCGTCGCCCGGAATATCCTCGAGCACGGCCTGTCACGGGGCGAGCTGATCAACGTCAACGTACCCGCGGTGTCGTTCGAGGAGTGCGGCGGAATCGAGGTCACGCGCCTGGGCCGGCGGGTCTACCAGGATCAGCTCCTCGAACGGCTCGACCCGCGCGGCATCCCCTACTTCTGGATCGGCGGCCCGCCGCCATCGGGTCAGGCGATCCCGGGCACCGACTTCCACGCCGTCGTCAATCGCCGGATCGCGATCACCCCGATCCATCTCGACCTGACCGGTCGGAGCCTGCTTCGACGCCTCAAGACATGGTCGTGGCCGAACCCGGTCGAGGCGGCGGAGACGGCGCCGGCCGCGGCCACTCCGCCCGGACCCGACCGGCCGGCCGAGGATGCGACCGAGCAGCGCATCGCCGAGGAGCCCGCGGTCGAGCGCCACTGAGGCTCAGTCCGAGGGGTCGTCGCCCGAGGGATGCGCCCGCACGAGGGTCAGGGCGTCCGCCACGGCCTCCACCAGTGACACGGCCGTGAACGGCTTGGCGAGGAATGCGGCCTCCGGCCCGGGGCCGGACTTGCCGGGGATCGCGCCAGCAGCGTAGCCGCTCATGTAGATCACGCCGAGCTCTGGTCGTGCCTTGCGCAGGGCTCCGGCGAGTACTGGGCCACGGACGCCGGGCATCATCACGTCGGTCAGCAGGACGTCGATCGCGCCGGGCTCGTCGCCCGCCACGCGCATGCCCTCCTCCGCCTCGCCGGCCGTGAGGACCGTGTGGCCGGCACCGGTCAGGACCCGCCGGGCGAACTCTCGAACGCTGGGCTCGTCCTCGACGAGGAGCACGACACCGGGCTCGGTCGTGCGCGGCGCCAGGGCGGCGGCGTCCGGCAGATCGACCGCTTGCGATTTCGCCTTGGGGATGATCATCGTGAACGTCGTGCCCTTGCCCACGGTGCTCTCGACCGAGATCTGGCCAGACAGCTGCGAGATCAGTCCGTAGACGGTCGAGAGGCCCAGGCCGGTGCCCTTGCCGACGGCCTTGGTGGTGAAGAACGGATCGAAGATCCGGGCGGCGATCGCATCGTCCATTCCGACTCCAGTGTCGGCCACCCGGAGGCGGACGGAGTCCACCCGCGCCTCGTCCGCCCCGAGCGACTGCCGACCGTGACCCGCGATCTCGTCGAGCGTGATCGTCAGCGTCCCGCCGGACGGCATCGCGTCGTGGGCGTTGATCGAAAGGTTGAGGAGGATCTGCTCGAAGGCGATCGGGTCCACGAGGATCGACGTGGCCAGCGGCTTCGCGTCGATCACGACCGTGACCGCGTCGGACAGGAGCGGCCGGAGGATCGGCAGGAGCCCTCGAATGACCATGGCCGGGTCGATCGGGATCGGAGTCAGGACCGAGTGGCGCGTGAACGCGAGGAGCTTGCCCGTGAGGTCGCGAGCGCGATCGGCCGATGCGATCACCTGCTCGAGATCCGCGTGGGCGGGATGGTCGACGTCGAGCTCGGCGGATGCCAGCTCGGCGTAGCCGCGGATCCCGGTCAGCAGGTTGTTGAAGTCGTGGCTGATGCCGGCAGCGAACGCCCCGATCGCCTCGAGCTTCTGGTTCTGGAGGGCCCGATTCTGGGCCGCCCGCTTGCCCGTGACGTCGCTGACGTTGAGCATCGAGCCGACGAACGCGCCTTCGGCTGTCAGGATCGGGCTTGCCGCGACCATGACCCAGAGGTCGGCGCCGTCAGAGCGGAGAAAGCGGAGATCGACTCGCTCGCCGTTGCTCTCGCGCTGGTTGTCGATCAAGGCCTCGGCGGTGAGCTGGAACTCCTTCGACAGGAAGTCGGTGATCGGCCGACCCTGCATGCCTCCGGGACTCGTTCCGAGCATGCCGGCGATCGCAGCATTGGCATAGGTCGTGCGGCCGTCCGCGCCGACGAGCCAGACACCGTCGAACATGCCGTCGAAGATCGTCCGGAGACGCTCCATCGGCACCTGGCCGACCGATGTGGGCTCACGATCCTGCGCCGTCACGGCCGGCGATCCATTGGACGGCGAACGCCCGCCGCGCACAGCGGTGGCCGCGTCACGGGCAAGCCCACCCGTCGTCATCGCGCCCTCCAGCCGGCTATCACGACAATCACGCTACCTGCACAGAGCCAGGTCACGTCTACCTTGTACACCATTCCATCCGCCTTAGCCCGGATCCACCGATGGTCCGGGCTGATTCGGCTGTCGGGACACGCAAACAGGTGCCCTTCTGATCGGGGACGATGGAGTTGTTCAGACAACACCGACCCACCGAGAAGGACACCTGATAGATGCGATCATCGCACAGCCTGGATCGGCTCGATGTGGCCTTTGACGACGACCGTCTGGTGGCCGCTGCGGGGCTCCTCCTGCCGGCCACCCTGGCCCACCACCTGAGGCTCCGTGAGCTCGTCGACGAGGATCTCGACCTCGGCGCGTCGGCCGGCCGGGCGAACGTCGGCGACAAGCTCTTGACGCTCGTCCTGTCGGCCCTCGCCGGCGGTGACACGATCGACGACGCGAACGCGCTCCGCGGCGCTGGCAGCGAACGGGTCCTCGGTCACGTCGTCAAGGCGCCATCGACCCTGGGCACGTTCCTGCGGAGCTTCCGCTGGGGCCACGTCCGCCAGCTCGACCGGGTCAGCCGCGTGCTCCTCAGTCGAGCCTGGGCCGCCGGCGCCGGACCCGGGAGCGAGCCGTTCACGATCGATCTCGACTCGACCATCTGTGAGACGTACGGGCTGGCCAAGGAAGGTGGCTCCGACTTCACGTATACCCACACCCGCGGCTATCACCCGCTCCTCGCGGTCGCGGCCGGCACCGGCGACGTCCTCCACGCCCGACTCCGGGGCGGCCGCGCGAACACGATCCGCGGCGCCGGCAGCTTCCTCGCCGAGACGATCGCCAGAGTCCGCGCTGCCGGGGCGAGCGGCGCGCTGACCGTCCGGGCCGACAGCGGCTTCTATGCCCACGCCGTTGTGGCCGCGGCCCGCAGGCAACGGGTCCACTTCTCGATCACCATCCGTCAGTCCAAGGGGGTTCGTCGCCTGATCGAGGCGATCCCCGACGACGCCTGGACTCCGATCCCGTACTGGCTTGCCGACGGCGCCGACGTGGCCGAGACGACGTACACGCCGTTCGCCGACCAGAAGGATGCGGCCCCCGTCCGGCTCATCGTCCGCCGGGTCCGACCGACGCCGGGCAGCCAGCTCGCCCTCTTCACGCTCCACGACTTCCACGCCTTCATCACCGACCGCGACGGCGAGACCCTCGCCCTCGAAGCCGATCACCGCCGCCACGCCGAGATCGAGAATGCGATCCGGGATCTGAAGTACGGCGTCGGTCTCAACCACCTGCCGTCCGGGAAGTTCGCCGCCAACGGCGCCTGGCTCTCCGTCCAGGTGATGGCCCACAACCTCGCCCGCTGGACGGCCCGGCTGGGGCTCGGCGAAGGGATCGTCACGACCAAGACTTTGCGTCGTCGGCTGTTCGGTCTGGTCGGGCGGCTGACCCGTTCGGCCCGGCGGGCCACCCTGCACCTGCCGGCACGCTGGCCGTGGGCGATCGAGTTCAGGACAGCCCTCGCGCGACTGCGGGCGCTCCCGCTCCTCGCCTGACCGCTCGCTGACGGTCGACCCGCCGCTTCGGGGCTGGCGGGAGCTTGCGAAACAACCAGCCGCGAGCCATCCACGGCGTCTCACGGACCTGATCGGTTGCCGTCCGGCCCTCGCTCGTCCTGGTCAGGGCCTGGTCATGACCCCGCTCGGGGTCGCTCGCCTCCCGCGGCCGTCATCGGGCCGTTAGCTGACGAGCTTCGGTGGATCCGGGATTAGCGGAGACCCACCTGAATGGGTGCCCGCGCCCCGCGCTCCGTGCCCGCCGGCCCGGCTCCCTCTTCATTCCAAGAAGGATTGATTTCGACGATCAGCGTCGCCTTCAGCCCGTTTCATGCCGGGGATGCATGAACGGCCATCACGCTGGCACTCCAGCGCCGTTTCCATGTCTTCCAGGCATGGATCGCTATGACCCGCGACCGCGTCGTCTCGGATAAGCCTTCTTGGAATACGCGCGTCAACGGAAGCCGGTTGCCCAACCGGGCCTCACCGTCGGATACGGCGGATCCGTGGCCCCTTGACGAAGACGTACGTCGCCCATAGATTATTCATGTGACATTGACTAACGCTGGCGAACCTGGCCGCGGAGTACTGATCAACGACCTGGTCGACGAGATGACCTCGTGGAACCCGCGCGAGCGGATGGACGCGATCCGCTCGTGGCTGAAGGGATCGCTCAGCCTGATCCAACTCCATGTCCTGACGGTGATCGAGGCCGACGGCCCGCTCTCGATGTCGCGCGTCGCGGAGACCCTCGACGTCTCGGTCGCAAGCGCGACCGGGATCGTCGGGCGGATGGAGGAGCGCGGCCTTGTCGAGCGCCGCCACAGCTCGACCGACCGGCGGGTCGTCCAGGTCCACCCGACCGAGGCCGGCAATGCCGTGTTCCAGGAGCTGAACGACACCCGTCGGGCGCACCTCGGCGAACTCCTCGGCCGGCTTGCCGACGACGAGCTGGCCTCCCTCCTGACCGGCCTGCGAGCGATGCGCACAGCCCGGAACGTCCTCCACGCCGAGCATGCCGCCCAAGCCGCCTGCGAGTCCGACCAATGATCGGGCTCCTCCGGACCTTCCTCGCGCCGTACCGGGGCCGGCTGATCGTCGTCATCGGACTGCTCCTGGTCCAGGCGATCGGCAACCTCTACCTCCCGGACCTGAACGGCGACATCATCAACAACGGTGTCGTCCGGGGCGATCTCGACTACATCGTGCGCGTCGGCCTCGAGATGCTCGTGATCACCGCGTTCATCGGCGCCGCCGCGATCGCGAGCGTGTACCTGAGCGCCACGATCGCCAACGGCTTCGCCCGGGATGTCCGGAGCGCCGTGTTCGGCGCGGTCGAGACGTTCGGCCAGGTCGAGGTCAACGTGTTCGGCCCGGCGTCATTGATCACCCGCAACACCAACGACGTCCAACAGGTTCAGCAGGTCGTCTTCGCCGGCCTGACGATCCTGGTCTCGGCGCCGATCCTCGTCGTCGGCGGGATCTTCATGGCCCTCCGGACCGACGTCCCGCTGTCGGGGCTCCTTGTCGTGGTGATCCCGCTGCTGGCACTCGTGATCGGGATCGTCATGTCCCGGGCGATCCCCCTCTTCCGGGCGACCCAGGTGAAGATCGACCGGATCAACCAGGTCATGCGCGAGACGCTTTCGGGCGTCCGGGTCATTCGCGCCTTCGTGCGGACGCGCCACGAGGAGCAGCGCTTCACGGACGCCAGCCGCGACCTCTACGACACCCAGCTCCGGGCCGGCCGGCTGTTCGCCCTCACCCAGCCCGTGATCTTCGCGATCTTCAACCTGTCGACCGTCGCCGCTCTCTGGTTCGGAGCCATCCGGGTCCAGGACGGCGCGCTCTCGATCGGGGATCTGACTGCGTTCCTCCAGTACCTGACCCAGATCCTGTTCGCGATCCTGACCGCGGTTTTCATGTTCATCCTGATTCCCCGCGCGGCGGTGTCGTCAGGACGGATCCGGGAGGTCCTCGATACGGAGCCCTCGATCCACGATCCGGCCACGCCTGTCGTCCCCGACCCGGCCGGTCCCGAACGCGGCGTGGTCGAGTTCCGCAACGTCGAGTTCGGCTACCCAGGTGCCGAGCAGCCGATCCTCCACGACCTCTCGTTCCGAGCCGAGCCCGGGCAGACGACCGCCATCGTCGGCAGCACCGGCAGCGGCAAGTCGACGCTCGTCAACCTCATCCCGCGCTTCTACGACGCGACGGGCGGATCCGTCCTGGTCGACGGTCTGGACGTCCGGGCGATGGACCGCGAGGTCCTCTGGTCGCGGATCGGGGTCATCCCCCAGAAGGCGTTCCTGTTCGGCGGGACGGTCTCGAGCAACCTCCGGTTCGGCCATGACAGCGCCACCGACGACGAGCTGTGGAACGCTCTCGACATCGCCCAGGGCAGGGAATTCGTGAGCGAGATGGAGGGCGGCCTCGACGCCCCGATCATGCAGGGCGGCTCGAACGTGTCGGGTGGCCAGCGCCAGCGACTCGCCATCGCCCGGGCGATCGCCAAGGACGCCGCGATCTACATCTTCGACGACAGCTTCTCGGCCCTCGACTTCGCCACCGACGCCCGGCTCCGGGCCGCCCTCGACCGCGAGCTCGGCGGCGCGACAGTGATCATCGTCGCCCAGCGGGTCGGCACGATCCTGAACGCCGACCGGATCATCGTCATGG
>JALYPW010000342.1 GCA_030856145.1 Chloroflexota bacterium
TTCCTCGGGTGAGAGCGACGCTCCGTCATAGGCGCGCACGGCCTGAAAGCCTTCCTGGTTCCATTCGATCCGGCAGAAGTGTTCGGCCATGAGTTCGACCTATTCCTCTCTGTGAGTGAGCACCAAAGGTGCACAGAGATCGCCACGAAAAGTACAGAGGCGATCGAGGTCAGCCGAGCATAGCAGCGCCCTCCCGAGCTGAGCCCGCTGGCGGGACGTGGGCCCGCATCCGATAGGACTGGCCCTTGATGTTGACGACCGTGGCGTGGTGCAGGAGCCGATCGAGAATGGCGCCCGCGACGACCTGATCGGCGAAGACCTGGCCCCAGTCGCCGAAGCCGCGATTGCTGGTCAGCACGATCGAGCCGCGCTCGTAGCGGCGCGACACGACCTGGAAGATCCAGTGTGCGCTGGTGGCATCCATCGGCAGGTAGCCGAGCTCGTCGATGACCAGGACCGACGGCCCGGTGTACGTCCGCATCTTGCTGGTCCAGCTGCCCTCGAGGTGGGCCGCCTGGAGGTGGGCGACGAGGTCGACCGCGGTCGTGAAGTAGGTCCGGTAACCGGCCTCGGTGGCAGCGATCCCGAGGGCGATCGCGAGATGGCTCTTGCCCACTCCCGGTGGTCCGAGGAACAGGGCGTTGCGGCGCTCCTCGACGAAGCGGAGCGTGCTCAACTCGGCGATGACGGCCCGGTCGATCGAGGGCTGGAAGTCGAACTCGAACTGGCCCAGGCGCTTGTCGAGCGGGTAGTGGGCGAAGCGCAGCCGACCCGACAGGCGGCGGGCCGCGGTCGCCTCGACCTCGGCCGCCAGGAGCCGCTCGAGGACCTCGACCGGAGCCGTCGTCTCGGTGCTCGCCCGCTCGAGCTCGGCGGCCAGCCGCTCCGATGCCGTGGTCAGGCCGACATAGGCGAGGTGCTCGCGCAGGCGGGCATAGGCGGTCGCGGTCCGCGACTCCGTCGCCCGGCTCATCGGACCAGCTCGGCATAGGCCGCGAGGGGCCGGGCCTCGACGGCCTCGCCGAGCGCAGCGGGCATCCTGGAGGCGCTGACGGGATCCGGCACGGGGACGAGGGTGTCGTGACCCTCGATCCGGGCCAGGAGCCGCCGGCTGACCGGCGTCAGGAGCGGGCGCTCCTCGATCCACGCCTCGCCGACGACCCGCCCGGTGGTCCGGTGGCGCCTCGCCCCATGAACCTCGGTCGTCCAGCGCCGGGCCATGGCGTCGTACCAGGCGAGGGTCGGGCGCTCGGGGAAGACCTGCCCGGTCAGCCAGGCGAGGAAGTCCTCCTTGACCTCGCGGATGACCCGTTCCACCTTGCCCTTCGTCTTGGCCCGGTACGGTCGACAGGCCCGCGGTCTGGTCCCGAGCAGGGCGGCGACGTCGATCCAGGCCGAGGCGAAGATCGGGGATCCGTCGGCCCGGGAGCCCGACATCAGGGCGGTGTCCCGGTCGGTCAGGAACTCGGCGCTCGCGCCGCCCAGGTCGTCGACGCAGCGGACGATCGCCGCGAGGGTCGTGACCCGGGTCTTGTCGGTCGCGAAGCGGACCGCGAGCATCCGGCTCGAGCCGAGGATCGCGACGAAGGCGTACAGGCTGACGCTGCCATCGCCGAGCGGCCAGCTCCCGCAATCGGTCCAGTCGCCCTGAGTCTGGATCCCGGGTCCGGTCTCGAACCGGATCTCGGGTTCGGCGGTCACCCGTGGCCGGAGCTCGACCACCCGGCGGCGAAGGCTGGTGTACGAGCCGAGATAGCCGTACGCCTTGACCAGCTCGCGGTGGAGGACCGTCGCCCGCAGGTCGGGGCAGGCGGCGAGGCGCCGCTCGACGTGAGCCAGGCCGGCGGCGGTCAGCTCGGCCGGTCTGAATCTCGGCCGATACCGGAGCGGTCCGGGTGCGGTGGCGTATCGGCGGGCTGTCCGCCAGTCGAGCCCGAACTCGCGGGCGAGGGCGGCGATCGACCAGCCGTGGTCGTGGAGCACGTGCAGTTCCATCCTGGTGTCCTCAGACTGCAATCCGTCCCTCCTGTCGTCGGTTCGAAGCTCAGCAGCCCGAGCCTGACAGGGGGGACCTGTTCGTTGTCGACCCATAACGAAAGACCCTCGGGTCACCCCGAGGGCCTCTGTACTTTTCGCGCTCATCTCTCTGCAGTTTTCATGCTCGCTCACAGTCAGTCACCGAGAGGAACTGCTG
>JALYPW010000358.1 GCA_030856145.1 Chloroflexota bacterium
GCTGGGTGGTCGTAGCCCGGCGACGGCCAGACGTGGGGAGTCCGGTCGAGCCCGGCGAACAGGGCGAACATCTCGGCCAGTCGCATGTCGAACGCAGCTGGCTCGCTCGGCCAGTCGATCCCCGCGATCCGGTTCCAGAACGGCTCGCGATCGGTCTCGTCGTGGAGGAGCCAGGCGTCGCCGAGGTCGCGCACCTCGCGGCTGGTCAGGGCGTGACAGCGCGCCTCGTGCCAGGCGAGCCACCGGACGTCGGCGGGGGTCAGGTCGGCGGGCCGGCCGGGTCGATCGGGTCGATCGGCCGGTGGCGGGGCCAGCCGGATCGGGTCGGCCATTCGCGAACGATAGCCGGTCGCGATCGCCGTCCGGGCGCCCAGGCGAGAACCGACCCAGGCCCGCCCGACGTACCCTCGTGCGACGGCCCGGACGGACGAGACCCGTCCGCTCGATCCGCCCACAGAGGATGCCCACCGATGCGTCGTTCCACCCTCGTCCTGCTCACCACCCTGTCGCTGGCGGCCTTCGCCGGTTGCGGCAGCACCGCGACGCCGACCCCGGCCTCGAGCTCGGCCGTGAACCCCTCGACGGCTGCATCGGCGGCCGGGGGCTCGAGTGCATCGGCCCCAGGCGAGGCGAGCGCTCCGACCGGCGCCGCCTGCGCACCGGCAACCGCCGGCGCAACGGCCACGGTCAGCGTCACGATCAAGGACTTTGCATACAGCCCGCAGCCGATCCAGGCGAAGGTCGGTGACGTCGTCACGTGGACGAACAACGACGGTGCGCCGCACACCGCCAGCCTCGAGGACGACTCGTGCACCACCGACACGATCGCGAACGGCGCGACCGGGTCGCTCGTCTTCAACGTGCCCGGGACCTACACCTACAAGTGCAAGATCCACCCGGGCCAGATGAAGGGCTTCAGCGTCGTCGTGAGCTGAGCCCGGGGCGATCAGGCCGGGCGCTCGGCAATGAAGAGCGTCGCCCCCGACTGGAGGTCGACCTCAATCGGCGCCGGCAGGCCGCCCGACGCGAACAGGTCCGCGTACCCGGCGTGGGTGGACATGGTCGATCCCTGGTAGATCTCGTCGAGCTGAATCCCCCAGAGCAGCTCGGCCTGGAGCGTCGGCTCCTCGGGCGTCCCGTCGTCCGCGGTGTCCGGCAGACACCATTCGAGAACGACCAGGCGGCCGCCGGGGGCGACCGCGGCCCACGCTGCGCGCAGTGAGGCGACCGGCTCCGGGAGCTCGTGGAGGGCGTCCTGGAGGTAGACCAGCTCGAACTCCTCACGGTAGGTCATCTCCGGGATCGGCAGCGCCTCGACCCGGATCCGCTCGCCGAGGCCGGCTTCGCTGACGTGGCGCATCGCCCGCGCAACCGAGTCCGGCTCGAACTCGACGCCGACGAGCCGGGTCGCCGGGAAACGCCGGGCCATCGCGATCAGCCACTTGCCACCGCCGCAGGCGACGTCGAGGACCCGTCCACCCCGGGTCAGCGAGGCGGCAAGATCCGGCAGGGCGGCCAGGCCCTCCTGGAAGAACACCGCGATGTCCTGGACCGTGACCGCCTCGATCGCCCGGTGGAATCGCGGCGGCCGCTCGGCGATCGTCCTGCCGGTCCGGAAGAACTCGACCATGCCTGCGTAGTCGAGGCTCGACACGACCGCGACGACGAATTGGCCGCCGAGGTACTCGGGATGGGTGTCGTCGAGGAGGACCGAGGCGACGTCCGGCGCAAGGCGCGCCCGATCACCATCGAGATCGACCAGGTCGCCGGCGTGCGCGGCACGCAGCCATCCGGCAACCGGCCCGGGCTGGCACGCGGCGGCTGTCGCCAGGTCGGCGGCCGTGATTCCGTTCTCGCGTTCCGCGATCCGGGCGAACAGCCCCAGCTCGAGCCCGAGATAGACCACCCAGCTCCGATAGAACCCGGCGACGCTGGCGGCAAGCTCCTCGAATCGGTCATTCCGGCTCATGGCCGGGATTGTCGCACGGCCCTCAACCCGGACACAGCATCGCCAGGGTTGCGAACACGCGACAGCGAACCGCC
>JALYPW010000361.1 GCA_030856145.1 Chloroflexota bacterium
GGGCGATCCCCGTCATCGCCGTGACGATCCCCGTCGCCGCGATCCTCGGCTCGGTATTCACGGTCACCCCGGAGAGTCCTCTCCCGCCCGCCGGGGAGACCTCCGGCTTCCTGCTGAACCTGATCGCCGGCGTGATCCTGGCGCCACTCGGCGAGGAACTCCTGTTCCGCGGCTTCGCGACGACCGCCTGGGTCCGTGGGATCGGGGCGCGGCGGGGCATCGTGCGGGGCGCGTTGTTCTTCGCCCTCGTCCACGTCCTGACGATCTCCGGGAACACGGCCGGCGAGGCGTTCCAACTGGCCCTCATCGGGTTCGCGACGCGGGTGCCGGTGGCGCTCGCGCTGGGTTACCTGTTCGTGCGGGGCTACTCGATGGAGGTCCCCGGCCTGGGCCGGATCACCGCGCCAGCGGGGTCCATCTGGGTTCCGTTCGGGCTCCATGCGACCTTCAACGGCATCCTCCTGATCCTCGCCGAAGCGGCCACCCGGGCGGGTGTGCCGGGCACCTGATGAGCCCGCGTGGAGGCCGGGATGAGCCTCCGATGAGCGTCGATCGATAGGCTTCGCCATGTCCTCAGGGTCCGGATGGCGGGGGGAATCGGCGGGCTTCCGTCGTTCGGGCCCAGGGGACGCCTGACCGCCGCCGACATCCTCTTAACGGAGTCCCGCGTGGCTGACGCGCATCCGACAACCCCTGGGCGAGCGATCCGCGAGTTGCCCGCCACCGAGCGACCACGCGAGCGGCTCGAGCTCCGAGGGGCCGCCGGCCTCACCTCGGCCGAACTGATCGCCCTGGTCTGGTCGTCCGGCACCCGCGGTCGGTCCGCGGTGGACCTGGCCGCCGACGCGCTGGTCCGCCACGACGGCCTGACCGGACTGGCGCGGACCACCGAGCTCGAGTTGACGCGGATCCCCGGCATCGGCGACGCGAAAGCAGCCCAGCTGATCGCCGCGTTCGAGCTTGGTCGGCGGATGCTGGCTGATTGGCCCGCGGCTCGTCCCATGATCCGCAGCCCGCGGGACATCGCGGATCGGCTGATCCTGCAGATGGGCCGGCTCGAACGGGAGGAGCTACGGGTCGTCCTGCTCGATACGAAGAACCATGTCCTGCGCGTCGCGACGGTCTACCAGGGCAACGTCAGTTCGTCGCTCGTCAGAATAGGGGAACTGTATCGCGATGCGGTCCGCCTGAACGCGAGTGGCGTCATCATGGTGCATAACCATCCAAGCGGTGATCCGACACCCTCGCCCGACGACCTGCACCTGACGGCCGAGGCCCTGGCCGCTGGCCGACTCCTCGACATCCAGCTCCTGGACCACCTCGTCATCGGCCACGATGCATTCGTCTCGCTCCGCGACCGGGGCGTGGCCTTCGATCGGCCAGACCCGGGATCGCCGGCCATCCGTGCGGTCAGGGTTTCGGCGTGACGCGCGGGGCAGAGCTCTCGAGGCAGGGTTGCTCGCCCTCAGGCAGGGACCCGTCGGACGGGCAATCCACCGGCTGTTCATCGATGGGCGGGAGGCCGCCCTCGTAGTCGAGGATCACCAGCACGTACTCAAGGCGGTCGAGGTCCGCGGCCGGCTGCAGGAACGCGGTCTGGACGACGTCGTTCGCATCGCGCTTCACGTCGACGACCTGGCCGATGACGAGCCCCTTCGGGTAGGGCGAGCGGACGCCACTGCCGAGCTCGATGCCGGCCGTGACGACCTCGTCGCCCAGGGCGACCGCCGCGCTCGCATCGATCTGGGTCATCGGCAGGGTGTCGGCGAGGTGACCCTCGACCTCCCCGGTCGCGGCGCTCGGGAGTTGGCCGATGACCGTCGACTCGCCGTCGGTCAGCAGCACGACCGTCGCACTCTCGGACCCGACCGCGGTGACCCGTCCGGCGAGCGCGTCACCGGAGGCGACGACGACGTCACCCACGGCGATCCCCGCCTTGGTGCCCTTGTCGAGGGTGATGATGCGCCGGAACTCCGACGACTCGCGGGCGATGACGGCTGCCGCCGCGGTCTCGTACTCGTAGCCGGCCCGGAGCTGCAGGAGGCCCGTCAGCAGCTCGTTTTCGCGCTGGATCTCCGTCGAGCGCGACTGCTCGGCCTCGAGCCGGCCGTTCTCGGCTCGCAGGGTCTCGTTGTCCGTTCGGAGTCGGTCGATCTCGCCGATCGCGGCGCCGATCGAGGCGAGACCGGATGCCACGCTGTCGAGGGCGCCCTGGATGGGTCGGAAGGCGAACCCGATGCCGTTCTGGGCGTCGCGGACGGCCGGGTTGGACGAGAGGCCCATCAGGGCGACGGACGCCACCAGCAAGACGACGAACGCGATCAAACTACGGCGGGCGGCGCGATCCTTGAG
>JALYPW010000371.1 GCA_030856145.1 Chloroflexota bacterium
GATCCGGGCGACCCGCGCCGAGCGCACCCGCAAAGCGGCGGCGACCCGACGCGCGGCGGCCCGCGCATCGGTGGGCGGCTGAAGGGTGTCGATCCTCAGGCTCGATCGGGTTCGACGCGAGGTCGGGACGTTCGTGATCCTCGACGACGTGACCGCGGCGATCGCGGTCGAGGATCGGATCGGGCTCGTCGGGCCGAACGGCGCGGGCAAGACCACGCTCCTCCGACTCGCGGCCGGGCGCGATGAGCCCGACGACGGCGTCGTCCACCGCAAGCGCGGCTTGTCGATCGGCCTGCTCGCCCAGGAATCGCACTTCGACGAGGCGTTCATGGCCGCGCCGGACCTGCGCGCCGCCGTTCGCCATGGAGCGGCCCACCTCGAGGCCATGGCGGCCCGGCTTCATGACCTCGAGCAGACCGGCCGGGTCGAGGATCCGGCCTACGCCGACCTCCAGCACCAGTTCGACATCCTCGGCGGCTATACGCTCGACCTGCGCGTCGATGAGGCGTTGTCCGGGCTCGGCTTCACCCGCGAAGAGTGGACGAAGCCACCGACCGCCCTGTCGGGCGGCGAGCAGACGCGGGCGACCCTCGCCCGCCTCGTGATCGCCCAGCCGGATCTGCTCTTCCTCGACGAGCCGACGAACCACCTCGACATCGCCGCGATCGAGTGGCTCGAGGAGCACCTCCGGCGACGCCACGGCGCGCTCCTCGTCGCATCCCACGACCGAGCGTTCCTCGACGCGACCGTCAACCGGGTCTGGGAGCTGCGCGATCGGAAGCTGACGATGTTCCGCGGCGATTACAGCGCCTACCACCGCCAGCGCGAGGAGCGCGACGTCCGGGCGGTCAAGGACGCGGACACGACGGCCGAGCAGATCGAGCGCGAGAAGGAGCTCGTCCAGCGCTACCGCTCGCATCGCAAGTTCAGCAAGATGCACGAGCACGAGGCCCGCCTCGAGAAGCTCCAGGCCGAGCGGGTCGAGGCACCGAAGGCGACCAGGAAGCTGCGCCTGCCGACGGGCGCCCTGGCCGGGGGTGGTCCGTCGCGCTCCGGCGAGGTCGTGATCCGGGTGGAGGGCCTGGTCGTGGGCTACCTGCCCGGTCGCGGGGCCGTCGACGCCGACGGCGCCCCGGCGCGCGAGGCCAGGCGCGTCGCAATGGTCCCGTTCCTGGCGGCAACGCGCGGCGACCGGATCGGGATCGTCGGGCCGAATGGGGCGGGCAAGACGACGCTCCTGCGGACGATCGCCGGCGACCTGCCGCCGCTCGACGGGGCGCTGTCGTTCGGGAATGCCGTGCAGCCCGGCTATCTTGCCCAGCTACGCGACGCGGCGATCCCGGGCGAGACCGTGCTCGAGGCCCTGCTCGGCGCGATCCCGGTCACCGCCGGCGAGGCCCGCGCCTTCCTGGCCCGGTTCCTGTTCCGCGGCGATGACGTCTTCAAGGAGGTCCGGGCGCTGTCCGGCGGGGAGCGGTCGCGCCTGGAGCTTGCCCTGCTCGGGATCATGCCATCGAACCTGCTCCTCCTCGACGAGCCGACGAACCACCTCGACATCCCGGCCCGCGAGGCGATCGAGGCGTTCATGACCGACTCCCCGGCGACGCTCCTCGTCGTCTCCCACGACCGGCGCCTGCTCGAGACCGTCTGCACGTCGCTGTGGGTGGTCGATGACGGCCTGGCCGTCCCGTTCGATGGCGGCTGGAAGGAGTGGCGAGCTGCTGTCGCCGACGGCTGGACCGTCCACGCGGCAGCCGAGCGCGAGGCGGCCCGATTGCGAGGCGGCGCCCACGGCGGCAGTCGTCTCGCGGCTCCGGCCGCATCAAGCCCGGCCACCTCGGGGTCCGCTGCCGGCGCGGCGCTGGCCGTGCGGGCGGCGGGCATCGAACCAGCCAGCGCCCCACCTCGATCCACGACGCGGGTCGCGTCGCGGACCGGCAGCAGGCGCGAGAAGCTGTCGAAGGACGCCTATCGCCGCCAGAAGGCCGTGGTCGACGCGGACCTGACCCGGCTCGGCCTGCGCAAGACCCAGCTCGAGCTGTCGATGGGCTCGCCGGCGATTGCCGCCAACTTCGTCGAGATGCGCCGGGTCGCCAGCGAGCTCGCGGACGTCGAGCGGGCCCTGGCCGCCGCCGAGGACGCCTGGCTGGACCTCGAGGACCGCGCCCCGTGACGGTCCGCATCGGGCTGACCGGGCCGATCGGCTGCGGCAAGAGCACCGTCGCCGGCTGGCTCGCCGAGCGCGGCGCCTCCGTCATCGACGCCGACGCGATCGCCCGCGAGGTGTCGGCACCGGGCGCTGCCGCCCACGACGCGATCCTGGCCGCGTTCGGCGATGCGGTCCGGACGGAGGGAACGGTCGATCGAGCGGCGCTGGCCCGGATCGTCTTCCGCGATCCGGAGGCGCTCGCCCGGCTCGAGGCGATTGTTCATCCCGTGGTTCGGACCCGGATCCTGGAGAGGATCGAGGCGGCCGACGAGGAGCGAGCTCCGGCCGTCGTCATCGAGGCAATCAAGCTGATCGAGGGCGGTCTGGCCGAGAGCTGCGACGAGGTCTGGCTGGTGACGTGCGAGCCGCCGATCCAGCGCGAGCGGGTGATCGACCGGGGCGCGAGCCCGGACGACGCTGAGCGCCGGATCGCCGCCCAATCCGGCCTGATCGAGCGGGTCCGGCCGCACGCCAGCCGGGTGATCGACACGTCCGGGCCGCTCGCCGACACGCGCTCCCGCGTGGCCGCCGCGTGGGACGCTGCGACGCGCGGGCGCTGAACCGGGCGTCGGGATTCCTTGCTCCACGAGCGTATCGGACGAGGTCGCGGTTGAATCGAAACACGCCCGGGCGCCCGGGCGTGTTTCGATTCAACCGCGACCTCGTCCGATACGCTCGTGGAGCAAGGAATCCCGA
>JALYPW010000377.1 GCA_030856145.1 Chloroflexota bacterium
GTCGAGAACCCGCAGGTCCGGGAGTACCTGTTCGGCGTCGCGGAGCACTGGCTCCGATTCGGGATCGACGGCTGGCGCCTGGACGTCCCGGCTGACATCGAGGACGAGTCGTTCTGGCCCGAGTTCCGAGCGCGGGTTCGGGCGGTCAAGCCCGACGCCTACCTCGTCGGCGAGATCTGGACCGAGTCACCGGAGTGGCTGAGCGGCGACCGGTTCGACGCGCTGATGAACTACCCGCTGGGTATGGCGATCCTTGGCTTTGCCAGCGCCGGCCAACTCGACCAGGCCGCGATCGACGGCCAGAGTGACTACCGCAAATACCTGGTCGCGCTCGATGGGCCGTCGTTCGCCGAGCGGCTCAATCGCCTGTTCGCCCTCCACGATCCGGCCACGACGAGCGTCCAGTACAACCTGATCGGCAGCCACGATGCTCCGCGGCCGCGGACGTGCCTTGCCGGCGACGTTGGGGCCCTGCGCCTCGCGACACTCCTCCAGCTGAGCCTGCCCGGGACGCCCTCGATCTACTACGGCGATGAGCTCGGGATGGAGGGCGGGCCCGATCCGGACTGCCGGCGGGGCTATCCGGTGACGCCCGACACGGGCGAGCTCGCGATGCGGGCGTTCACCCGGGCGGCCGTCCACGCCCGGCGCGACCACGTCGCGCTGCGTCGGGGGAGTGTCGCGATCGCGGCTGCCGACGGGCAGGCAATCGCACTGGTCCGCTCGGCCGACGGCGAGCGGGCGCTGATCGCGATCAACAGCGGCCGCGAAGCCATGCGCCTGGTCGTCGATCGCTCGACCGTGGCCGGCCTGGCGCAGATCGCCCTGCCCGAGGTCGCGGCCGGCCGGATCGTGGACGGCTCGACCATCGAGCTGCCGGCCCAGGGAGCGCTCGTCCTCGCCTGATCACCGTCACTGGCGGCGACCAGGTGCGGGTTCAACCGCCCTGGTTGGCGGCGATCGCGGCCCGGCTGACGTTCCGGCGCAGGGTTGCTTCGCTCCGGGCGGCGGTCGCGATCTCGCGGGCCGCCTCGGCCGCGGGCAGGTACATCTCCTCGATGTAGTCGTGGAGCATCCGGGTCGTCGAGAATCGCCACAGTGACGCGGCCATCGATCGGCGCATCAGCTCGACCCAGGCCACCGGGCGGCCCAGCGGATCGCGCTCGTAGTAGCGCGGCACGACCTCGTCCTCGAGGATCCGGTACAGGTCCTGGGCGTCGGACCAGTCCTGGGCGCCCTCGTCGGGGTTCTGCTCGCGGCCGCCGATCGCCCAGCCGTTGTCGCCGACGAAGCCCTCGTCCCACCAGCCGTCGAGGACGCTGACGTTGACCGCTCCATTCATCGCCGCCTTCATCCCGCTCGTGCCCGACGCCTCGAGCGGCCGGCGAGGGTTGTTCAGCCAGACGTCCACCCCGGCCACGAGGTAGCGGCCGATCCGCATGTCGTAGTCCTCCAGGATGAAGACTCGACCGCGAAGGCGCTCCGAGCGCGATCGGCCGAAGATCTCCTGGATGACCTGCTGACCGGGCCGGTCGGCGGGGTGGGCCTTGCCCGCGAACACGATCTGGACGGGCCGGTCCTCCTTCCACAGGATGTTGGCCAGGCGGTCGAGGTCGGAGAACAGGAGGCCGGCCCGCTTGTAGGTCGCGAACCGCCGGGCGAAGCCGATCGTCAGAATGTCCGGATCGAGGGCGGTCTCAAGCGCATCGAGGACAGTCGGCGCTTCGCCGTGTCGAGCGAACTGATTACGCAGCCGACGCCGGGCGAAGATCGCGAGCTCGAGCTTCTCGCGTTGATGGGCCTCCCAGAGGTCGGCCGTGGAGATCTCGCCGAGGTGATCCCAGAACGGACCCACCTCGGACTCTGCGTCCAGGTCGTCGAGGTCCGCGTCGAGCTCCCGGTTGAGCGTCTCGCCCATGGCGTTGCCCATCCATGACGGCACATGGATGCCGTTGGTCACGCCCCGGATCCTGTGGGGCGAGATGCCGGCCCAGGTGGTGTCCGCGGTCTGGGCGTGGAGCTGGCTGACCGCGTTCGCGTCATGGGTCAGGCGGAGCGAGAACCCGGTCATGTCGAACTGGGAGCGATCGCCGTCGGCACCGAGGCCGATCTCGAGGACGGCGTCGATCGGGACGCCGCCAGTACCGGGTCGGCCGTCACCGTCGAGGAGGGGTCCTGCGACCTGTCGGACGAGATCCGTCGCGAAGCGCTCGTTGCCGGCCGAGACCGGCGTGTGGATCGTGAACACGCTGTCGCGCCGGATCCGATCCCAGGCCGCAGCCAGGTCCACGCCCGCAGCGACGAACTCGCGGGCTCGCTCGGCGAGCAGAAAGGCGGAGTGGCCTTCGTTCAGGTGCCAGACCGCCGGATCGATCCCGAGAGCGCGCAGCACCCGGACCCCGCCGACGCCAAGGACGAGCTCCTGGTGGAGGCGCATCTCGCGCCCGCGGACATACAGGATGTGGGTGATCGGGCGGTCCGCGTCCGCGTTCTCGGGAATGTCGGTGTCGAGCAGGAGGACCGGCGTCCGCCCGACCTGGACGGCCCAGACCGCGATCTGGAGGTCGCGCCCGGGCAGGGCGATGCTGACGAACAGCGGCTCGCCGTCGCGGCCCTGGACCCGCCCGACCGGCAGCCGGCTCAGGTCGTAGTCGGGGTAGGCGTGCTCCTGGTGTCCGTCGGCGTCGATCGTCTGGTGGAAATAGCCGCGCCGGTACATCAGCCCGATGCCGACGAACGGCAGGGCCATGTCCGAGGTCGTCTTCATGTGGTCGCCGGCGAGGACGCCGAGGCCGCCCGAGTAGATTCCGAGCGACTCGTACAGCCCGTACTCCGCGCAGAAGTAGGCGACGGGTCCGGGCAGCTCGTCGGCGTGATGGCGCGCGAACCAGCGATCCGAGCCGTTCTCGAGGTAGCGCTCGAAGTCGCGGAGCAGCTCGCGGACTTCGGCCATGAAGCTGGTGTCGTCGAGGAGGAGGCTCCAGTCCACCGGGCCCGACAGAACCGGGATGGGGTTGCGGTGGCGGTTCCAGACCCGGCGATCGATCCGGCTCCAGATCACTCGCGTCCGCGGGTGCCACGCCCAGTACAGGTTGTAGGCGAGGGCGCGCAGCCCCTCGAGCTGGGGCGGCAGCCGGAACGAGGCACCCGGGATCGTGGAGACGATGACGCGCGTCGGCATTGAGTCGGCATGATAGCCGCTGGCACGTCGCCCGTGAACCGGTTTAGGCGACGGGTTCTGACCGCCCTGATGCCTCCGGGGGATCAATCCGGCACGAACGAGCACGCCCGATTCTCCCGGCTGGCGGCGCCACGCTGGCGGCAGCGCACGGACCACGCTCACTCGTGTCCGGCTGATGCGTGCCGTGGATCAAGGGCCCGGGCAGGCACATCCGCTGGGCAGGAAGGAGCGCCTCGCGGGCACGAGCGCGCCGCGGGCACACGGCCGCGGACGCGCATCGGCGCGGCTCAGGCGCCGCTACGATGGGCCGATGCCGCTCCGGATCGCGATGATCGCCGCCGAATGCGAGCCCTGGGCCAAGACCGGCGGTCTCGGCGATGTCGTCGACGCGCTGTCCCGGGCACTCGGCCACGTATCCGGCGCGACCACGGGACCGGTCGAGGTGTTCCTGCCGCGCTATCGCTCCGTGCCGGTTCCCGAGGCGATCGCCGGGCGACGCACGGTCCGCGTCCCGGATC
>JALYPW010000392.1 GCA_030856145.1 Chloroflexota bacterium
CAGCAGGTCCGCGACCACCTTTTCGGCTGCCTCGTCGATTGTCGAGCCGGAGCCGGACGCCGAGAAGTGGACCGGATCGGTGATCGAGCCGGTGATCATCCAGTACGTGTGGAGGCCGGCCGCCGTGGTGAGGTCGTCCGCGCCGCTGAGATCGGCCGACATGCTCTTGGTCACGCTCAACGCGACGCTCCTGGCCGCCGCCCACGTCCGTAGGCGTTCATAGCTTCCCTGGGTCATCTGATTCCTCCGTACAGCTGGCTGATCGGATGGCGATCGGTCGCCGCCCTGCAGAGTGAACTGGGTCCACGGACGGCGACGGGCACCTTGTCCAGGATCCGCCGACAACCGCGTGACAATACGCCGGCCGGCACCGCCGGCGGTCTGCCCGCGGCGGTCAGGCTGGCGAGGGCCGGGCCTCGGGGGCTGCGGCGTCCTTCACCTCATCGACCTTGCCCTCGATCGTGACGTGGGGCAGCCAGCCAAGCCACGATGGCAGCCACCAGTTCCACTCCCCGAGGAGCCGCATCGTTGCCGGCAGCAGCACGCTCCGGACGATCGTCGCGTCGAGGAAGATCGCGACCGCCAGCCCGAACCCGAGCTGCTTGATGATCGTCAGCTCGAGGGTCACGAAGACCGCGAACACCACGACCATGATCGCCGCAGCGCTGGTGATCGTGCCCGACGTGATCGAGATCCCGCGGGCGACCGCCTCGTTCGACGACAGCCCGTGGTCCCGGGCCTCCTTGATCCGGGTCAGGATGAAGACGTGGTAATCCATCGACAGCCCGAACAGGATCGTGAAGATGAAGACCGGGATGAACGACTCGATCGGGCCCGGCTTGAAGCCGAGCAGATCCGCTCCCCAGCCCTCCTGGAACACGAGCACGAGCAGCCCGAACGCGGCGCCCGTCGAGAGCAGGTTGAGCAGGATCGCCTTGATCGGGATCACGATCGAGCGGAAGGCGACGAGCAGGAGCAGGAACGACAGGGCAAGCACGAAGCCCATCACAAGCGGCATGCCCGTGGCGTAGAAGTCGACGATGTCGAGGGTGTAGGCCGCGTCGCCGGTGACGAGGGCGCGGACGCCGGTCAGGCCGGCGAAGGCGTTCGGCACCACGGCGGAGCGCATCGTCCGGACGATGTCCTGGTTGCGGACGTCGTTGCTGCCGCCGGCCATCAGGTACGACACGAACGCCGCCTTCCCGTCGGACGAGGTCAGCGTCTCGGGCGGCCCGCTCAGGCCCGGGATCGCGAGCGCGGCGGTCGACATCTTCTCGATCGCAGCCTTCGTGGCCGGCTCGTCGGCCCGGGTGACGACCACCGACAGGTCGAGATCGGAGCCGCTCGGCCACTTCTGATTGAGGATGTTCACCGCCTGGACGCTGTCAAGCGAGTCGGGAAACGACGTGAAGTCCGCCTGGCCCATGTGGAGCCGGGTCACCGGGATGGCGATCACGATCAGGATCGCCGAGGTGACGACGGCCGCGACGACCGGGCGACGCATCACCGCCCGGACGACGACCGCCCAGAGACCGCTCCCCTCTTCGCGGCCGCGGCCGACGAACGGCAGCCGGAGGCGGTTGACCCCATCGCCGAGGATCGCCAGCGTCGCCGGCAGGAACGTCAGCGAGCCGACCACCGCGACGAGGACGACCGCGATCGTCCCGACAGCCATCGACCGGAAGAGCGGGTCGTCGAGGAGGAACAGGCCGCCGATCGAGATCATCACCGCGAGCCCGGAGAAGAACACCGCCCGGCCGGCGGTGTTGCTCGCGACGTCGATCGCGGCGAGCTTCGGGCGGCCGTGGCGGCGCTCGGTCCGGAACCGGGTGAGCATGAACAGCGAGTAGTCGACCGCAACGGCGAGCCCGATCAGGACGACGAGCTGGCTGGCGTATGGGCTGACCGGCGACACCACCTGGCTGTACAGGCCCAGGATTCCGAACGCGGCAAGAAGCGCCGTGACGGCAAGGATCAACGGGATGACCGCCGCGACGACGGCCCCGAACGCGAGGAGCAGGATCAGGAAGGTCAGCGGGATCGTCAGGCGAAGCGACGAGTCGAGGCCGCCGTTGATCAACTCGCTGATCTCGTCGTTGGCGATCGTGTTGTTCAGGGCGTGGATCCGGTACGCGGGGTACGCAGCCTTGATCTCGGCGAGGAGCGCGGGCACGGGCCGCAGCCGATCTGCCAGGACGGCGCCGTCGCCCGGCACGCGACCGACGATCCGGACGGTGGTTCGGTCGGGCGAGACGAAGCCGGCGGCGGCAGGGACCGTGATCGGGTCGACCAGCTGGAGGATGACCGGGCCGGTCGTGCCCTCGACGGTCGACTCGACCGCCACCAGCCGGGCCGTGATCGCGGCCACGTCCGCTGCCACGGCGGGGTCATCGACGGTCCGGTCCGGGCTCGAGACGATGAGCAGGAACTGCTGCGAGGCGGGCTCTTCCTGGCCGGTCGGCGGGTTCGCCTCGTTCCAGACGACGTACGCCTCACCGGCCTCGTACTTGGCCCGCTCGTCGTTCGAGACGGCCTCGACGGCGTTCGTCCCGCCGGCGACCAGGCTGCCGACGAAGATCCCGATCGTGGCGACGAACCAGAGCGCGAAGACCGGCCAGCGATGTCGGGCGCTCCAGCCGGCGACGCGCGCGGTCCACGGCGGTCTCGCCGGGACATCGGCCGGGGCGGGAGGCCCGGCATGGGTCGAGGGCGCGGGCGGCAGCGAAGGCGTGTCGTTCATGGGAGCCGTCAGCGTACCCGACACCACGTTCCCGAGCGGGCAACTCAACGGCCGGCTGAACCTCACCACGCATCCGCCGTTACGTAAGGGCGATGCACCCCCGGGCCCTCGGTCTCGTCGGCCGGATCGACGTGGTGGGCGGCGTCGTGCGCGGCCAGGACTCGCGCAAGATCTTCGACCTCGCGACGATGAGCTGGTCGCGCGGGCCTGACCTGCCGACAAAGCGCCACGGACTCGCCTCGGCAGTCGTCGACGGTCGCTGGTACCTCATCGGCGGCGGTCGCTCCGCGATGCTGTCGGTCTCGGACATCGTCGAGGTGTTCACGCCTGACAGCCGATCGCGCTGAGACCGGCGACGGGTGTGCGCCCTCGTCCCTCGACGGCCTGGCCGCTCAGCCTTCCTTGCGGGCGACCCAGACTTCCTCGGTCGGCCACTGCCGTGCCCAGTCGATCGTCACGTACGGGAACGACGTCTGGGCATCCTCGGCCGGCCAGAGCTCGACGAGATCCTCGATCGCGAATCCGTTCGCTCGCAGGAGCCGGATCCACTCGCCGTGCGGGAGGGCGAAGTTCACCGACGTGTCGCTCGACCATTCGAGCCGGTGGAGGCCGCGCAGCGGGCGGAGCATCGCCTCGGTCGCCGGTCGTTCCTCGTCGGGCATGCACAGCATCAGCGTCGTCGCGTTGACCAGGAAGATCAGTCGGCCGCCGGGCCGGAGCAGCCGGGCGGCCTCGGGGATCCACGCGAACGGGTCGGCCCAGATCGACGCACCGTACTCGGAGACGGCAAGATCGAAGCTGGCGTCTGGATACGGGACGGCCTCGGCATTGCCGTGGACGAGCGGAAAATCGACACCGTGCTCGGCCTGCAGCCGACGGGCGGTGGCGAGCTGCTGCTCGGAGTTGTCGATCCCGACCGGTCGCGCGCCGCGCCGCGCCAGCCACGCCGAGACATACGCCGTCCCGCAGCCGAGCTCGATCGTGTCGCGGCCGGCGAGGTCGTCGGGCAGGAGGCTGAGCTCGCGCTCGGGGATGTCCCAGACGCCCCACTTCTCGTCGCCCGGCATGAGCCGCCAGCTGACCTCGCCGTTCGACACGTAGTCGGGCGCCCACTCGTCCCATGCCGCGCGGTTGCGCTGGACGTGCTCGGGCAGGGTCTCGTCGCTCATGAGGCTCCGACAGCCTTGTGCATCGCCCGGTCGTATTCGCGGTAGCCGAGCGAGTGGTAGAGCCGGATCGCGTTGACGTTCGCCTCGGCGACGTTCAGGATCACCCGTTCGACACCGTGCCCGGCGGCCCATGCCTCGACGTGAACGATCAGCGCCCGTCCGATCCCCTGCCCGCGGTAGCCGTCCAGGACCGCCACGCCGA
>JALYPW010000401.1 GCA_030856145.1 Chloroflexota bacterium
GAGCAGGGTCCTCCGGGCGCTCACCTACAACTGGCCCCTGAAGCTCCTCGCGATCCTGCTCGCGACGCTCCTGTACGCCGGGCTCGTGGTCTCCCAGTCGAACTTCGACTTCAACACCGCCGTCCCGATCCGGACCATCAACCAGCCCGCCGACGCGGTGCTCCTCGTCAACCTCCCCCCGGTCAGCCGGATCCGCTACGTCGCATCGGGTGATGTCGGGACGCCGCCGACGCCGGACAGCTTCCGGGCGACGGTCAATCTCGCCGGCATCGACCCGCGGGCGGGCTCGACCTACGTGAGCGTCGATGTCCAGTCGGTCGATCCGCGCTTCCTGGTCGTCGACTTCGAGCCGCGGGGGATCAACATCCAGCTCGACCCGAGGATCTCGAAGCAGGTCCCGGTTCGGGTCAAGACCGGCCCGATCCCGGACAACCTCGAGGTCCGCGCGCCGATCCTGACGCCCGAGACAGTCACCGTTTCGGGACCCGAGAGCGTGGTTCAGACCATCGTGGCGGCCCAGGCCGACATCCTCATCGATCCGAACGGCCTGATCGTCGATCGCGACGTCCCGCTCGTCCCCGTCGACGTCATCGGCAACCTGCGGACGCCGGTCCAGGTGGAGCCGCAGAGCGCCCACGTCCGGATGGAGGTGTTCACCGACCGACGCACCAAGGAGGTGGCCGTCCACGCGGTCGTCATCGGCACGCCGCCGTCCGGCTACGTCCTCGACACGGTCGTGGTCGATCCACCGGCGATCCTGATCGAGGGAGATCCAGCTGCCCTCGCGACGGTCTCGCAGGCGGACACCGAGCCGCTCTCCCTGAACGCGATCACGGGCACGCTCGACACGCAGGCCGAGCTGGTCCTGCCGGCCGGCGTCCTCGCGGTCGGCGCGTCGAGCGTCCACGTCACGATCACGCTTCGCGCCCAGACGGGGACGCGGACGTTCGACGCTGCCATCGTCCTGAACGGCCGACAGCCCGGACTCGACTACCGGATCCCGACCGGGGTCGTCCAGGTCGTCATCGGCGGGCCCCTGGCCGACCTGGACCGCCTCGACGGCTCGCAGTTCACCGTCGCGGTCGATGTCACGGGACTTGCCCCGGGCACCCACCAGCTGGCACCCGTGCCCAACCTCCAGGCGGGCCTCCGCTTGCTGACGGTCGATCCGCCAACGGTCACGGTCACGATTACAGCGCAGGGCAGCCCGGCGCCCTCGCCTGCGCCGTCCGGAGGCTGACCATGGCTCGACTCTTCGGCACCGACGGGATCCGCGGCGTGGCCAACATCGAGCTCAAACCGACCCTCGCCTACGCCCTCGGCCGGGCCACGGCCCACCATCTCGTCGGCAAGGGCGGCTCGCTGGTCGTGGGCCAGGACACCCGACGTTCGGGCGACATGTTCGTGGCCGCGATCGCCGCCGGAGCGACGAGCCTCGGCGCCGAGGTCCGGATCGCCGGCTGTGTCCCGACGCCGGCCCTCGCATTCCTCGCGGGCAGCGCCGACTTCGCGGCCGGGATCATGGTCTCGGCCTCCCATAACCCGGCCGAGGACAACGGCCTGAAGGTCCTCGACGGCTCCGGCCTGAAGCTCGACGACGGGGTCGAGGAGGAGATCGAGGGCCTGATCTGGCGAACTGAGGAGCTGGGCTCGGTCGGGAACGCCGAGATCGGGCGATCGGTCCTGGACCCGGGCCTCCTCGATCGCTACCGTCAGCATCGGCTCGGCCTGGCCGGCTCGATCGACGCGGCCGGCGTCCGCATCGTCCTCGACTGCGCCAACGGCTCGGGCGGTGTCGTCGGCCCCGAGATCCTGGCCGCGACCGGGGCGACGATCGAGGTCATCCACAACGACCCCGACGGGATCAACATCAACGTCGAATCGGGGGCAACGTCGCCGGCGTCGCTGGCTGCGGCTGTCGTGGACCGCGGCGCCGATGTCGGGTTCGCCCTCGACGGCGACGCCGACCGGCTGATCGCGGTCGACGCCGCCGGCACGATCGTCGACGGCGACCAGGTTCTCGGGATCCTCGCCCTCGACCGCCTCGAGCGGGGCGTCCTGGCCGAGGGCGCCCTCGTCGTGTCGGTGCTCTCGAACGGCGGCCTCCAGCAGGCGATCGAGGCAGCCGGCGGCCAGATCATCCGGACTCCGGTCGGTGACAAGTACATCCTCGAGGGGATGCAGGTGTCGGGCGCCAGCCTCGGCGGCGAGAAGAGCGGGCACGTGATCGTCCTCGAGCACACGACCTCGGGCGACGGGATCGTGACCGCCCTCGAGGTCCTGCGGGTGATGACCCGGGCCGGCCGATCGCTGGCCGAGCTCGCCGCCCGGATCCCGATGCTGCCCCAGCAGCAACGGGCGGTGAAGGCCCGCCACCGCGACCAGTGGGAGGGCGACCGGGAGATCCTCCGAGCGATCGCTGACGCCGAGGCCCGGCTCGGCGGGCTGGGCCGGGTCCTGGTCCGGCCGTCGGGCACGGAGCCGGCCCTGCGGGTCATGGTCGAAGGGGCCGACGCGGACCTCGTGGCCGAGCTGGCCGACGCAATCGCGACCCTCGCGGGCGAGCGACTAAACTGAGCGTCGGCGTCGGGGCGGCGTCATGAACCGAGCCTGGCCCGGCGGTCGCTGCCGCGGGATGCGGAGGAGATCAGCGACATGTGCGGAATCGTCGGCTACACCGGGCCCCGCGAGGCGGGCCCCATCCTGATCGAGGGTCTCCAGCGCCTCGAGTATCGCGGCTACGATTCGGCCGGGATCGCCCTCGTCGACGAAGCCGGTGACCTGTTCGTCGAGAAGAAGGCCGGCAAGCTCGCCAACCTCCAGACCGCCCTGATCGACCGGACTCCGCACGCCGCGATCGGCCTCGCCCACACCCGCTGGGCGACCCACGGCCGGCCGAACGACCTGAACGCTCATCCGCACCAGGATTGCACCGGCGACATCACCGTCATCCACAACGGGATCATCGAGAACTTCTCCGAGCTCCGCGACGGTCTCGAGGCGCGCGGCCACACCCTCACGTCCGAGACGGACACCGAGGCGATCGCCCACCTTGTCGAGGAGGCCTATCAGGGCGACCTGGCCGACGCCGTCCGGGCGACCCTCAAGCAGCTCGACGGCGCCTACGCCCTCGTCGTCATGCATCGCGGCGAGATCAGCCGGCTCGTCGGCGCCCGCCAGGACGTGCCCCTCGTCGTCGGTCGCCACGGCGAGGAGAGCTTCATCGCCAGCGATGTCGCCGCGATCCTCGCCCACACGAACCGGATCATCTTCCTCGAGGAGGGCGACGTCGCCGACGTCCTGCCGGGCGGGGTCGTGATCACGAACGTCGACGGCACGGTCCTGGACCGGGCCGAGACGCTGATCGACTGGACGCCCGAGGCCGCCGAGAAGAGCGGGTTCGACCACTTCATGCTCAAGGAGATCCACGAGCAGCCCGACGCCCTCCGCCAGTGCATCGCCGGCCGGGTGACGCGCGACGGTCGAATCCGGATCAGCGAGATCGATGGCCTCGTCGATCGCCTCCGGGCAGCGACCCGGGTCGAGCTCGTTGCCTGCGGCAGCGCCTACTACGCGGCGCTCGTCGGGGCGGCCGCGATCGAGCAGTGGACCGGCCTCCCTGCCCGGGCCACGGTCGGCTCGGAGTTCCGCTACAGCCCGCCGCCGCTCGACGAGACGACGCTGGTCATCGCCGTGACCCAGTCGGGCGAGACGGCCGACACGATCGCCCCGACCCGCCACGCGAAGGAGCAGGGCTGCCCGATCGTGGCGGTCACGAACACCGTCGGTTCGGCGATCACCCGGGAGGCCGATGCGGTCGTCTTCCTCCAGGCGGGACCGGAGATCGCGGTCGCCGCCAGCAAGACGTTCACCACCCAGGTCACGACGTTGGTCATGGTCGCCGCCGCCATCGCCCGGGCCCGCGGGACCCTCGACGAGGCGACCGAGCACGAGCTCGCCGACGCCCTCCACGCCCTGCCCGCCGCCGCCCAGCGGACGATCGACCAGACCGCCCCGGGCGCCCCGGCGATCGCCCGGCGGTACGTCAACTCGCGCGGCTTCATGTTCGTCGGGCGGGGCTACGCGATGCCGACCGCGCTCGAGGGCGCCCTGAAGCTCAAGGAGGTCAGTTACGTCCACGCCGAGGGCTACGCGGCCGGCGAGCTGAAGCACGGCCCGATCTCGCTGCTCGACGCGGAGTACCCGCTCGTGGCGGTCGCCACCCGCTCGAAGGTCTACGACAAGCTGATCAGCAACGTGATGGAGGGTCGGGCGCGGGACGCCCGGGTGATCGCGGTCGCGACCGAGGGCGACGAGCAGATCAGCCGCTACGCCGACGACGTCTGGTTCGTGCCCGACACCCATGAGGTCCTGAGTCCGGTCATCGGGATCATTCCGCTCCAGCTCTTCGCCTACCACGTCGCTGTGGCGCGCGGCACGGACGTCGACCAGCCGCGCAACCTGGCCAAGTCGGTCACGGTCGAGTAGGCCACAGAGCGGTGAACCGGCAACCTCCCCGTCGTGACGCGGCGGAGCCCTCCGAGGTCGAAGGCCGAGCTACGCGAGGCCGTCCGCCCGAGGGCACCACCGAGCTGGGCATCGACATCATCAAGGTCGACCGGATCCGGGCCTCGATCGCGCGCTTCGGTGCCCGCTTCGAGAAGCGCGTCCTGACCACGAACGAGGCGCGCTACGTCCGGCTCCGGCCCGAGACGTTTGCCGGCCGATGGGCCGCCAAGGAGGCCGTGTCGAAGGTCCTCGGGCTCGGTGTCCGGGGCATCGGCTGGCGCGACATCGAGGTCGAGCGCCTGCCGACCGGCCAGCCGGCGATCCGCCTCCACGGTCGGGCCGCGGCCCGGGCGGAGCAGCTCGGAATGGACCGGATCGCGGTTTCGATCACCCACGAATCCGACTACGCGGTCGCGATCGCGTTCGGGGTCCGGACGACGGGCGGGCGCTACGTCTTCCCGCCCGACATCGAGGAGCGCCTCGA
>JALYPW010000409.1 GCA_030856145.1 Chloroflexota bacterium
CGGCGCCTTGCGCTCGACCACGTATGCGCGACGATCGCAGACCGGGTGGTCGCGACGAACACCGTCGCCGTGCGCGGCGAACGGTCGCGCCGGTAGCGCGTCGCACCCGCCCGGCGGGTAGTTCCCGGGGAACGACTCGCTCAAGGCCTCGTGATTGGACAGGGAATCGTTGTTCGCGCTGAAATTGTGCTCCGGGCGGGTCAAGGGGCGGGTACGCGCGGCGGTTGCGCCAGATCCGGTCGGCCCCAGCCGCCGGGATGGGCTCCTGTCAGCGCCGATGTCCAACGACAACCCATGGGGGTGGGTAGCGGACCCGAACAAAGCCGCCCTGGAGTGGGGCACGGCAAGCCGTGGCGGGCGCGTCCTTCCGCTTGGGTCGTGCCCCGCAGGGCTGGCGGCCACGATCGCCGAACTACCAGCCGGTCGGGGGCTCCGACTCGGGCGGGGCGGTGGCGGTCTCTCCACCCCGGTCCAGACCGGCCCACGGGTCGACCTCCCGATGCGGGGCAAAGATCTGGGCCCGCTCGTGGTTGATCGCGACCATCGCCGCGGTTGCCCGTGCCTCGCCGACCGTGTCCGACCAGTAGGTTGCGTCGGTCACCGGGATGAACCGGCCGGTCAGCTCGCTGAGCGCCTCGCGCAGATCCCGCTCGGGCAGGAGATGGACCCGGCCGATGACCCGGAAGGGCGGGATCGAGATCATCGCCTGCTCCGGAACCTTGGGCGTCCGGAGGTCCGGTCGCGGCTCGATCGGGGTATCGGCAACCGCGAACAGGACGGCCGCCAGGTTGACCTGGGCGAACTCGCTGCGGGTCGGGGTCCCTCGCGACCCGTACTCATCGACGATGGCGTCGGACAGGACGAGGAAGCCGTCGTCGGCCTGGTTGAGGATGTCCGTGATCCGGTTCTGGCGGGAACGCACGGTTCCCTTGACCACGAATGCGTCGGTGTACAGGGTCAGTGGGACGAGGGTCGGCTCGGCCCCCAGGAGCATCGACTCGAACATGACCGGAAGGATACGCCCCCGTGACCCATCCGGACCGGCCCGGACCGACCAGCCGGACCGAGCCTGACTACTTCCTGGCGCCGGCGGTCACCAGTTGCTCGGCGCCGAGCTGGAGTCCTTCGTACAGAGCGCGGACCGTCTCGAGCGTGTCGATCTCGTCGATCGGCTTGTCCGGCCGGAGATTGGCGATCCGCGGGAACCGCAGCGAGTAGCCCGACTGGTGGCGCTTCGAGCGGACGATCACGTCGAACGCGACCTCGACGACGACCGACGGCTCGACCTGGCGATAGCGCCCGAAGCGCTCGATCGTGTGGGCCTCGAACCAGGCCGTCATCTCGGCGATCTCGGCGTCGGTGAGGCCGCTGTACGCCTTGCCGATCGTGACCAACCTGTCGTTGTCGGTGTCGCGGACGGCGAAGGTGTAGTCCGACAGGACGCCGTGGCGCTTGCCGTGGCCGACCTCGACCCCAACGACGACGCAATCGATCGTGGCCAGCGCCTTCTTCATCTTCAGCCAGCCGAGGCCGCGCCGGCCGGGCGAGTAGATCGAGCCCGGGTCCTTGACCATCAGGCCCTCGTTGCGGCGCTCGCGGGCGCCGCGGAACGCCGCCTCGAGCGCGTCAACCGACGTGACCGAGACCAGGTGGCTCAGTGCGAACACGCCGCCGTCGCCGGCCAGTGGCAGCTCGAGCGCCTCGAGCCGGCGGCGCCGGTCCACGAGCGGGACGCGCAGGAGCGGCTCGACCGCGGTTCCGTCGGTGGTGCCGAGTCCGAGCGCATCGAACGCGACGTAGATGACCGGAATCTCCTCCCGGATCGCGGCCGAGGGCGACTTCCGGCCGAGCCGGGCCTGGAGGCTGATGAACGGCAGGACCGTGCCGTCGCGCCAGGCCAGGATCTCGCCGTCGAGAATCCCGTCCCACATGAGCCCGCGCGCGCCCTCGATGATCTCGGGGAACTGGTTGCCGATGTCGTGGAGGTCGCGCGAGTAGAGCCGGATGTCGTCGCCGTGGCGGTGGAGCTGGGCCCGGATCCCGTCGTACTTGTCCTCGACCCAGACCGGCACGCCGAGTCGCTTCACGATCTCGGCGCCGTCTTCGGCCGGCGACGCGAGCATGAACTTGATTGGATGGAACAGGACGAGGCTGGCGTCGGCGAGCCGGTCGTCGCGGGCGAGCTCGGCCAACGCGCCGATGTCGCCGGTCAGCATCCCGGCCCACTTGACCGCATCGAGCGGCCGATCGAACGCCTTCGCGATGGCCGCCTCGACGAGCCCTTCGCGCAGCCCGATTCGGAGCTCGCCCGAGAGGACCTTGACGATCGACTTGGCGGTCAACGGGTCTGAGCGCTCGAGGAGGGCTCCGAGAATCCCGCTCTTCGCCGCCGGTCCCGAGGCCTGCTCGATCGCGGCGTAGCTCGCGGCGACCTCGGGCAGGGTCGGCGCGATCGCCGGATCCGGGGCGTGGCCGGCGACGGACAGGACGTCGAACACGGCCGTGCCGAGGTCGGACGAGCGGTCGTAGGCGTCGCCGAGCGCGGTTCGCGGGACGCCGGCGAGACTCGTCACGGTCGTCGCGATCGCCGACCAGCCGAGGCCTGTCGCCCGCTGGTCGGCTTCGGCGAACGGCCGGCCGGTCAGGAAGACGGCGGCGATCGGAAGCTCCGCGGGCGTCAGTCCGGCGAAGTACTCGGCGAGCAGCGCGGACTTCTCGGAGGTCCGGGTCGTGGCGGCGACACGCTCAGCGACCTCGCTCCAACGGCGCATGGCGGGGATGGTATACCGTCCCCTCCGATGGCCCACCGGAGCTGGTTCCCCGAGTCGTTGCCGGGCGATCTCGTCGTCCTCCGGAAGCACGCGCCCGCCAACCTGAAGGCCTTCCAGCGCTGGTACGCCGACCCGGCGGTGGTGCGCCTGACGCGCTATCAGGACAGCCCGATGCGGCCCGACGAGATCGAGCGCTTCTTCGCGGCCCGCGCCCTGGGCACGGACTCCCTGGCGATGGCGATCCACGTCCGAGCCGACGATCGACTGATCGGGACCTGCGCCCTGTCCCAGCTCGACGCCGACAACGGCTCGGCCCTGTTCCACATCACGATCGGCGAGCAGGACGCCTGGGGCCACGGCTACGGCACGGAGGCAACCCGGCTGATGATGGATCACGCCTTCGGCGCGCTCGGCCTGCACCGGGTCGGGCTGACGGTCTTCTCCTTCAACGATCGCGCGAACCGCTCCTACCGATCGGTCGGGTTCGTCGTCGAGGGCCGTGCCCGCGAGGCGATCTGGCGTGAGGGACGCTGGTGGGACGAGATCTCCATGAGCCTGCTCGACTCGGACTGGAAGAGTCTCCGTGGTCGTCAGGCGGCGGCCGACGGGACGGACGATGCGACAGCGGACGAGGTCCCGACGGCCGAGCCGGACCGCCGGGCGGGCCGACCGACCGGCGTCGTCGCCGGACTCTTCGGGCGACGACGGTGAGCAGCGCCGGTCCCGCGGCCGATGCCGCGCGTCGGGACGTCCGTGACCTGATCGCGGCCAAGGGCCATGTCGTCGACAACGCCCGGGCCCTGATCGCCCGGCTCGACGCCGCGTTCGCGAACGGCGATCTGGAGCGGACGCCGGCCCTGACGCAGTTCCTGGCCGACCTGGAGCCGGCGCTCGAGCAGGACGACGGTCAGAAGCTGGGCGGGAAGAGCGCCGAGGCGGCCCGGTTCATCCTCCGGGCGATCGACCGGGAGCTCGACCGGGCGTAGGTTCGCCGGACGGCAGCCTACGGCGACGGCGAGGGGACCGGCGGCTCGCTTGGTGTGACGAGCGGCGTCGGCGACTCGCTCGGCGGGGCGAGCTGGATCGCGGTCGGCGTCGGCGTGGCGACCGGGGTCGGGGTCGGCGTCGGCGTCGCGACCGGGGTGGGGG
>JALYPW010000411.1 GCA_030856145.1 Chloroflexota bacterium
GTTCTACACAATCCCGCTCGAGCCCTGACCGAGGAGCCGATCGATATGGTGCTACTTGCCCCGAACCTCGACGACCGCCGCTTCCAGGACCTGGTCGACGACGCCAAGCGGCTCGTCCAGGCGCGGACCGACCGCTGGACGGACCACAACGTCTCTGACCCGGGAGTGACGCTGATCGAGGCGTTTGCCTGGATGACCGACCAGCTCCTGTACCGACTGAACCGGGTCCCGGACCGGAACTACATCAAGTTCCTCGAGCTGATCGGGGTCCGCCTGTACCCGCCGGCGGCAGCCCAGACGCCGGTGACCTTCTGGCTCTCCGCGCCGCAGGCGTCGACGGTGACGATCCCGGCGGGCACCGAGGTCGCGACGGTCAGGACCGGGGAGCAGCTTCCCACCGTGTTCAGCACGACGGAGAACCGCCCGATCGTCACCTGCGCCGTCGCGAAGGTCGCCTCGATGATCGACGCCAAGACTCTCCGCGACCACAGCGATGCGCTGTCGCTGAAGAACGGCGTCTTCCCGTTCTCCAGCCCCCCGAAGCCCGGCGAGGTCCTGCTCGTGGGCCTGTCGGAGGCGGTGCCAGCCTGCGTCGTGAGCCTCCGCGTCACGGCCCGGATCGAGGGCGTCGGCGTGGACCCCGACGATCCCCCGCTCGCCTGGGAGGCGTGGACGGGCGAGGACTGGGCCGCCTGCGAGCTCGAGCGCGACACGACTGGCGGCCTCAACCGTGACGGCGACATCGTGCTCCACGTCCCGCGCGGCCACAGTGTCTCGACGATCGAGAAGATCACGGCCGGCTGGCTCCGGGCAAGGATCACGGATCCCCGCTCGGGACAGCCCGCCTACAGCGCCTCGCCCGAGATCCGCGGCGTCTCGGCGTACACGATCGGCGGGACCGCCACTGCAATGAACGCCGAGCTGATCCGGAACGAGGTCCTGGGCACGTCGGAAGGAGTTCCAGGGGCCCGGTTCCGCCTCAAGCGCGCGCCCGTCGTCGCGGCGGAGAAGCCGCTCGTCGTCGAGGCCGGCGATGGCGGCGAGTGGCAGGAATGGACCCAGCGCCCGAACTTCGCCGCCAGCGGCGAGACGGACCGCCACTTCGTCCTGGATTCCGCGAGCGGAGAACTCCAGTTCGGGCCGGCCGTCCGGATGGCGGACGGTGTCCTCCGGACCTACGGCGCGGTCCCGCCGCGGGGGGCCACCGTCCGCGTCCCGCTGTACCGCTCTGGCGGCGGGGCAGCCGGCAACGTCGCAGCCGGGGCCTTGTCGATCCTCAAGGCGTCGATCCCGTACGTCGCCCGGGTCCAGAACCGGCGCCCGGCCCAGGGTGGCGTCGACGGCGAGGACCTGGAGATGGCCAAGGTCCGCGGCCCGATCCTGCTCCGGACCCGCGACCGCGCGGTCACCACCGAAGACTTCGAGCACATCGCCCGGGAAGTCGCGCCCGAGGTCGCGCGGGTGAAGGCCCTCGCGAGCAGCGATGGCGCCGATGCCGGCACGGTCAGGGTGCTGATCGTGCCCGCGGTCCCGGCCGGAGCCGGACGCCTCACGTTCGACCAGCTCGTCCCGGCCGACGACACGCTCGAGCGGATCATGCGGCGGCTGGACGAGAGCCGCCTCGTCGGGACCCGGGTCGTCGTCGAGCCGCCGGCCTACCGTGGCGTGACGATCGAGGCGAAGGTCCGGGCCCACCCACGGACCGATCCAGGACGCTTCCAGGAGGCCGCCCTCGCGGCCCTGTTCAGCTACTTCCACCCGACGATCGGCGGACCCGACGGGACTGGCTGGCCGTTCGGCCGGCCGATCCTGGCGGGCGAGGTCCACACCGCACTCCAGAAGGTCCGCGGGACCGAGCTCGTGGAGGAGGTCCGCCTCTATGGTGCCGACCCGCTGACCGGCGAGCGCGGCAAGGTCACCGATCGTCTGGTACTCGAGCCCAACACGCTGGTCTTCTCGTACGACCACAAGGTTGCCGTCGAGACGTCCGGATGAGGGGTCTCGTCGCCGATCTCCGTTCGCCGACGCCGCTGATCGAGTCCCTGCCCGGCATCTACCAGGAGGACGCCCTCGCCCGGGCTCTGATGCAGGCGTTCGACGAAGTCCTGGCGCCGATCCTCAGCACACTCGACAACCTCGAGGCGTACTTCGACCCGGCGCTCACGCCCGACGATTTCCTTGAGTGGCTGACGGCCTGGGTCGGCATCCTGCCCGACGAGACCTGGCCGATCGAGCGCCGCCGCGCCCTCGTCGCGCTGGCCGTCCAGCTGTACAGGAAGCGGGGAACGGCAGCCGGGCTCGCGATGCACGTCCGCCTGCTGGGAGCGGGCGACGTCGACGTCAGCGACAGCGGCGGCGCGGTCTGGTCGAGAACGCCCGGCACCGCCGCCCCGGGTGACGCCTCGTATCGGGTGACAGTCACGGTGAGGCCACCGAAGAAGGGACAGGTCGACCCAGCCAAGCTCGACGAGCTGGTCGCTGCGGCCAAGCCTGCTCACGTGACCCATCGAATCACGATTGGTGAGCGCTCCGCGACGTAGGCTCGCGACGTAGTATCGATCGTCGAGATCGGTCGCCCAGACCGTGCTTCCTCCAGAGGTGAACCCGCGGATGATCCGCTGCACGAGTTGCCAGACGATCAATCCCTCGGACTCGGTCCTCTGCTCGAACTGCAGCAGCCTCCTCGAGTGGACCGGGGTCCCGGTCGACCCATCGGAGCCGACGCCGCCGCTCGCTTCGGACGTCGCGGCCGAGGCGAAAGCAGCCGACGAGGCCCGAGTCGCGGCCGAGGCGAAAGCAGCCGACGAGG
>JALYPW010000438.1 GCA_030856145.1 Chloroflexota bacterium
GGCCTCGATCAGGCCGCGGACGGTGGCCGGCAGCGGCGGCTGGGCGATCGGCACGACCCCGGCCCGGCCAACGACCGCCGGGACCTCGACGACGAGATCGTCCGGGAAGCCGGGCAGGGCACCGGCCGCGTTCGGGACGTTGACCGGCCAGACCGTGCCCCGGTCGTTGACGATCGCGTCGATCACGTCGATCGCGAGCTCGAGCTCGTGGATCCCGCCGCGCGACCGGGCCGGATCGAGCGTGGGGTCGTCGACCCGGGACTGCTCCTCGTAGTGACGCCAGTAGTCCGGCACCTGGGCGACGATGTCCTGGGCCCGGGTCGTCGGCTTGGCCCGTGCCTCGGCCAGCGTCTCGGGCGCGAAGTAGTAGTAGTCGAGATAGCCCGACGGCAACGACCCCATCGTCGCCGCGAGCCGGAGCAGGCGATCCGCCACCGGATCGGCTGACGGACGGATCGCCCGCTCGTCGGCGGCTTCCCGGATCCGGTCGATCACGTCCGCGCCGTCGTACTCCTGGCGGACCGTCCATCCGGTGTGGTTCAGCCCGACCAGGGTCGCATCGAGGCGGGCGGGATCGAGGCCGGCCGCCCGGGCCATGTCGGCGGGAAACGTCAGCGGTCCCTCGCACAGCGAGATCGTCTGGATCGGGCTGTGGTGGGTGATGGCCTCGGACACGATGTTGACCGGGTTCGTGTAGTTGATCAGCGTCGCTCGCGGCGCGACGCGCTCGATGTCGGCCAGGATGTCGCGCAGGACCGCGATCGAGCGAAGGGCCATGAAGAACCCGCCCGGACCCTGCGTCTCCTGGCCGACGATGCCGTGGCGGAGCGGGATCCGTTCGTCGAGAACACGCGCTTCGAAGCCGCCCGGGCGGAAGCTGGCCAGGACGATGTCGGCGTCGCGCAGGCCTTCGAGACGATCCGTCGTGGAGGTGATCCGGAGGTCGAGGTCGCGGGCGACCGCCATCCGCCGGGCGAGCCGCTCGACGACCCCGAGATGGTCCGGATCGAGGTCGACGAGCACGACCTCTGACCCGCTGAACGCAGCACCCCGAACGATCAGCGAGGCAACGGTCCCGGGCGCCCGCGTGCTGCCGCCGCCGATATAGGTGAGTTTGATCCGGGCCATCAGGAACGCCCGCCGACAGCCGGACCGCCGTGCCGACGACCCGGGCGCGTCGACTCGGTGCGGTCGCGGTCCATCGCGCCAAAGTCTACGTGGCGTCGGCCGCAAGGGAGATGCAACGGGTTCGATGGCGGTCGCCACCCGGTGGATGCGACCCGCCTCGGACACTGACAGCCGGGCTCGCCATCGGACGACGGCGACCTGGACCGCGAGGGTCTTCGCACGACCCGCAACCAATTGTCACGGCGCAGCGGACCGCTCTCCGACCGCGCTCAACCGGACACGGGAGATGCCATGGATGCAATCGCACTGCTCAAGGCCGACCACGTCAAGGTCAAGAAGCTGCTGACCGAGCTCGAGACCACGACCGAGCGGGGGATCAAGATTCGAGCCGAGTTGTTCTCAACGATCAAGGGCGAGCTCACCGTCCACGAGATCATCGAGGAGGAGATCTTCTACCCGGCCCTCAAGTCCCATCCGAAGGCCAAGGACATCGTCCTCGAGGGCTACGAGGAGCACCACGTTGTCGACGTCCTCATGGCCGAGCTCGAGCAGCTCGACGTGACCCACGAGACGTGGGGCGCGAAAGCGCTCGTGATGAAGGAGAACATCGAGCACCACATCGAGGAGGAAGAGGGCGAGATGTTCACAAAGGCTCGCCAGGTCTTCGACACGCAGGAGCTGGTCGACCTCGGCGCCCGGATGGCGGCCCGCAAGACGTCCGCCCAGCGTGAGCTCGGCATTCCGGTTACCGCCTGATTCTCGCCCGCGAGCCATTGCTCGCGGGCGTCATTGACGCGGCACGGATCGGTACGTTCCAATGCGCTGACATGGATCGGCCCGTTCCCCTCTCCGCGGCTCCCCCCGTCGACGGTCTGCGCCCGCGCCTGATGGGCATCCTGATCCCGGATCGGCCAGCGTCGGCGCTCCGCCAGATCGGCGTCGGGCTCGTCCTCAGCGTGGTCGGTCTCTTCGTCAAGAGCGTGATCCTCGTCTCGACCCAGGTCGACGTCGCCTACCTGCCGTTTTTCGCCCTGCTGCCGATCGGGGTCCTGCTGGCGGGATCCGGCGCCGGCTACACCCTGACCCTCGTCGGCGCGACGCTCGATGCCTTCTTCATCCAGTCGCCCATCTGGTCGCTGACCCTGCTCGACTCGGCGGCCGTCCTGCGCCTGGCCCTGTTCATCCCGATCGGCCTGTGGCTGTCGTATCTGATCGGAGCCGTCAGCC
>JALYPW010000452.1 GCA_030856145.1 Chloroflexota bacterium
GTAGCGATCCGCCCGAGAGCCCCGATGAGCCGGTCGACCTCGTCGGCCGTGTTGTAGTGGGTCAGCCCGATCCGGACGAGGCACGCGGCGACGTCGCCGGCGAGTGCCGGCTCGAGGCGCGCGGCCGCGCCGGGCGCAAGAAACTCCGGCCGCAGTGCGGGCTGGGCGACGGTCAGCTCGCGGGCCGCTGTCTCGACGGCCAGGGGGTCGAGTCCGACGTAGAGCAGGCCTGCCGGCGAGTCGGGCAGGTCGAATCCCGCGAGGTCGCGATAGATCGCGACGGACTCGTGATACAGGTCGGCCAGGACCGGATCCGAGGGATGCTGGACGACCCCCGAGTTCCGGCCCGACGCGCCCGCCCCGATCGCCTCGCGCTCCCATAGGACGACGCGCGCGCCGGTCTCGGCGAGGAATGCAGCCGTCGCGGTCCCGACGATCCCGCCGCCGATCACCGCGACGTCGACGGCGGCCACGTGCCGGCGAGTCGAGGCCGGCCGGTCAGCGTGCCGCGACGGGCGAGGCGGTCGATCCGGCACCCGCGCTGGTAGCGATCCGCCCGAGAGCCCCGATGAGCCGGTCGACCTCGTCGGCCGTGTTGTAGTGGGTCAGCCCGATCCGGACCACGCCTCCGCCATCGGCTAGGCCGAGGCGCTCGATCAAACCCGTGGCGTAGAAGTCGCCGTCCCAGACCGCGATCCCCTCGTCGCCGAGGGCCTCCGCCACGGCCCGCGGAGCGACCCCGTCGAGCGTCAGCGCCGCGGTCGGCGTCCGCTCGTCGAAGCGGGCCGGATCGGTGATCCCGTACAGCGTCAGACCCGGGACCGCCGTCAGTCCGGTGGCCAGGCGCCGGTACAGCTCCAGCTCGTACGTCCGGATCGCGCTCATGCCCCCGAGGACGCGCTCGCGGCGGGATCGATTTGCGCCAGCGCCGCCGTACGCCACGCCGATGTCGGCCAGGTAGTCCACCGCCGCCGTCACCCCGGCCAGTCCCTCGAAGTTGCCCGTCCCGGTCTCGAACCGATCCGACGCCGGTCGCAGCTTGTAGGCTGGCAGCGCGTCGAGGATCTCCTGCCGTCCATACAGGACGCCGGCATGCGGGCCGAAGAACTTGTAGGTCGAACAGGCCAGGAAGTCAGTCCCGATCGCCTGGACGTCGATCGCCAGGTGGGGCGCGGCGTGGACCGCGTCGATGTACGTCCACGCCCCGACCGCGTGCGCCCGCCGGACGATCTCGGCCACCGGGTTGATCGTGCCGACCGCGTTGGACGCCCAGCCGACCGCGACGAGCTTCGTTCGTTCATTGAGGACCGCGTCGAGCGTGGCGAGGTCGAGGGTCACGTCGGCCTCGCGGATGTCGACGGTTCGGACGACGAGGCCGCGGTCGGCGGCGATCGCCTTCCACGGCCCGACGTTGCCCTCGTGGTCGAGGATCGTCACGACGATCTCGTCGCCCGGGCTCATCGTCGCCCCGATCGAGCGACTGACGTGGAACGTGAGCGACGTCATGTTTGCGCCGAACTTGATCTCGTCGGCCGACGCCGCGCCGAGCATGTCGGCCATCGCCTGGTGCGCGTCGAGGACCCGCTGGTCGCTCCGCCGGCTGGTCAGGAACGGGCCATCGTGGTTCGCGTTCGAGGTCCGGTAGTAGTCGGCGATCGCGGCGATCACCGACTCGGGGACCTGCGTCCCGCCGGGGCCGTCGAACAGGGCGACCGGCCGGCCGCCGTCCTCGATCGCGAGGGCCGGAAACTGGCGCCGGAGCGCCTCGACATCGAACGTGGTCATCGGAACCCTCAGCGGCTGGCGGTCGGACCGGCGGGTCTCCTGACCCGGGAAATCGAAAGCGGTGAAAGTGGTGAAAGCGGAGAACCCGGCACATCCAGGTCCGCCGCTGATCGTAGTCCAGTCGCGGGTCATCCGGGCCGCGGCCCGCGGTGGCTCAGAGCCCGTGAACCAACCAAACCGCGCGGCTGGCCCGGCGCGACTCGGAGCGGTCGGGCGCGTTTGGTGCAGCGACTGCATGAACGGACGTCCGAACGGCCGACGGTGCCCCGGAAACAGACGTATTCCACGCCTTCCGCCGTCATCCCATGCACCCACCGCATCAACCGTCGTCCGAGTGATGGCCCAGACGTCGGTTGACCCATTCGGTGCATGTTCGGCCGGCGGCGCGGGCCGGCGGCCCGGGCCTTCAGGCGGCGGCGTGGGCTCAGGCTGCGGCGTCGCTCCGTATGTTGACTACGCAACCATATGCCAGATCGTTGCCTTGTCAACAATCGCCGGACCGGAGTAGGATGCTCGCAACATGCCGTTGCCATCCGTTCCGTCACGTCCGCCGTTCAGCATGGAATCTCCGATTGCTGCGCCCGCGAGCGGGGCGGTCGTCGCCGACGAGCCCGGAATCGGCGCCTGGCGCAACTTCCTGACCGCCCATGCCCGGGTCACGCGGCGCCTCGATGAGGAACTCCAGGTGGCCCATGGCCTGTCCCTCGCGGAGTACGACGCCCTCCTCCAGATCGCTCACGCCCCGGGTCGGCGGGTCCGGATGAACGTCCTCGCCGAACGGGTG